>JAFIFY010000185.1 GCA_020831765.1 Phycisphaeraceae bacterium
TTTTGTTTTACCCCCAAAATATCCCCCCGCCTTCAATAAAAACCGGGGGGGGGGCGGGCCCCCCGTTTGGCCCGCCCCCGACGCATCGAGTGTTCAGCGCGGCCACGCGGCCTACGGGTTACGCAACTGGTTGATGACACCGTCGCGGTTGGCCTCGGTGCTGGTGAAGATGTTGAACTCGGTGAAGGTCGAGCCACCGAAGCGCACCGTATGCACGGGTGTCCGCTCATGGCCCGCGCTGCCGTCCGCCCAGCCGATCGCGCCTACCCATGAATCGGCGTTCCAGGTGCTGCCCTGGCCGCGCTTGCGATCGGCGACCAGCGGGGTTCTGGGAGATTCGTTCGCGCGCAGATCGGTCCAGGGATCACTGGTGGCGTGGATCAGGGCATAGGAGACGTTCTTCGCTGTGAGTTTCACTGCCTCACCCCGGCTGGAGTCGATCTCGTACCGAACTTCATCGCTTGCCGGGTTGACCAGAATCCTCGGCTCAATCGCACCGTTCTGGATCAGTGCGGCGAATCGTTCCAGTGTCGAACCGGGATAAGCCTCGGATAGATCGCCCCGCTCAACTGCTTGCATGTGGAGGGCCTGGACGATCCACCTGACCTGAGCCATATTTCTCACCTGGGGCGGCATTCCACCACAGCTCGTCATCAGGACGGGCGAAAGCAGGTAGAGCAAGCCGATCAGAATCGCCACACATCCAACAATGACATGGATCACCGTCAAGTTTCGCTGCTGTTGCATCGTGTGTTTCCTTTCAGAATCGTCAAGGCCCGGAACCCGGTCCGTAGGCCTCCAACGGAATGGTTCCCTGGCAAAGTTTCCAATCCCGCGTCGGGCGCTGCCCCCCGGATGGCATCGCCCGACGCATCGAGTGTTCAGCGCGGCCACGCGGCCTACGGGTTACGCAACTGGTTGATCACACCATCCCGGTTGGCCTCGGTGCTGGTGAAGATGTTGAACTCGGTGAAGGTCGAGCCGCCGAAGCGCACGGTATGCACGGGCGTCCGCTCATAACGGGCGCTGCCGTCGGCCCAGGCGATCGAGCCTTCCCAGCTTGATGCGTTCCACGCGCTGCCATCGCCGCGCAGCCGATCAGCCACGATGGGTGTGCTCGAGCCCTCGTTCCAGTTGGTCCATGCGATGCTCGTGGCATCGATCAGGGCATAGGACACATGATCGGCTTGCAGGCCATGCTGCGGGTGACCGGGCGTACCCCCGGTGTAGGCCTGCTCCGGGCCGACGCGGCCGACCAGAATCCTGGGGTCGAGCGTGCCCCGCTCGGTCAGCAGGCGAAAACGCTCCAGCGTCGTGCCGGGGTAGCGGTGGGCGAGATTGGTGTCCTGTGCCGCCTCGGTTGCCAGCACTTGAACCACGCCGCGCACTTGCGTCGTGTTTCTCATCTGGTTGGCGATCCGCCGGGCCATGCCCAGCGCCGGCAGCAGAATGCCGATCAGCATGGCGATGATCGAGATCACCACCAGAAGCTCGATGAGGGTGAAGCCCTTCCTGGGTTGCTTGCGTTGCATGATGTTGCTCCTTATTCAGGAAGCCATGGTTCAACGCCGAAACCGGCGTTGTCGCCCGCATCGCCGAAGGGTCGTAATCGGCCCGGGGGCCGGGGGCCGGGGGCCGGATCAATGGAGAATCAATGGATGATTGCGGTCTGACCGCTCGACGCCGGCGGGCTGTTTACTTGTCCGATCAGCTCGGGCCCGATTCGTTGACGGTGATGCCGATGCGCAGGACCGCTGTTGGGCGTCTTGCCCACGCCTTTCACGCCAATCGATCAGACCGGGAGCCACAGAAAACGCAGCGCGGTTGACGATTCCAGCCGGGTGTTGAAGTACTTGTAAGTGGGCAAGGCGCCGGTGAAGGGAACCCTCGGAACCGCCGGTCGCGTTTCAAGACGGTGCGGGTTTCAGGCAGACACCCGGAACATCCGCACGCTCGAATCTGAGATACCGAACTCTGTAAATAGTCTATCGTCTCAATCGCGCAATGTCAATAGCCAATGGATGAATCAAGATGCCAAATCCCGCGCGGCGATGGGCTGTCCAACGCGATGCAATCAGGTTCCGCGCCCTGTTCTTTTCAAGATGATGCGCGCAATTCTTTCACGGCGCGGGCGATCAGTGGTAGCTACGGTTCCGCGCCCTGTTCTTTTCAAGATGATGCGCGCCCGTTAAAAAAACAGGCCGCGCACGGGGCGCGGCCTGCCATGTTTGAAATTGATGCTTCGGTCAGAGGGCGATCATCAGGGATTGACCATCTGGTGATTGGGCAGGTTGCCGTCCTGATGCTGCGCCGTGAACAGATGGAAGTTGCGATACGTGGTTCCACCGAAGACCACGCTTGTCAGGCGGCCACGCGATGCGGCATCGGCCGCAGTCTCGTGCTCAGCGCTTCCATCCGTCCGGGCAATCGATGCGGCCCAGTGCGTGTGGTTCCACGCGCTGCCAGGCGCTGACTCACTGCCGGTATTGCGATCCAGGACCAACGGCGTCGAGGGGCTTTCGCTCCAGTTGCCCGTCCACGGGCCGCTTTCATGATGGATCAGGGCGTAGGAAAGATGGTCTCTGGTCAACTGCGACCACTGGTTGCCGGTGAACGCGGTGCGATTGTCGACCGGGTTGATCATGATCTTGGCATCGAGGCCGCGCTCACCCAGCGACCGGAATCGCTCAACGGTGTTCGTACCCGCCACCGCATCGCGAAGGGCGCGATTATCCGACGCCTGGATGGCGATGAACTGGGCGATGCCGCGGACGTTGGCCAGGTTCTTGATGCGGTTGGCGGTTCGGCGGGCCTGGCCGAGGGCCGGCAGCAGGATGCCGATCAACAGGGCGATGATCGAGATCACCACCAGGAGTTCGATAAGGGTGAATCCTTTACGTCGTTTCATGAAACAGGCTCCAAAAAAGGGGGGGGTTGGAAAAGGGGACTTCGAACACATCCATCCCACAGTCCTGATCGAGCCTGCCGCGACTGAATATACCGGACACGCGCCGGCGATGAATATACAAGAGCAGTTGGTCAGTCGAAGCAGTGCAATCAGAGGCCATGGGAAACAGGCGGGTTTATTCCGGCGATACCCGGATTATCGACCGGGGCAGGCGAATCGGCTGAACCACGCATTCAGCCGCGATGTCCATCGATCTGGAAGCATCATTCTAATCAAAAGACCGGAAATTGCGGGCGGGGGGAAACAAGCGGGGGCATCAAGGAGGGAATCTGGCCTGCAAGCAAAATTCAGGAATCAGCACCAACACTAACCAACACAAAGGACATACCGGCTGCCCCGGCATCGCCTTGCCCCCCGGCATTGTGCGGTCCGTTGATTAAACCGTACCTGAACTTTGCCATCATGAAACCGAACTCTTGACTAATAATCTATCCCCTCCACCCCCAATGTCAAGCCCCTGGGCCCGATTGTTCGGATTTTTCTTACGGCTGCCGCGAAACCCACCAAAACTCCACCTCACCCCCCGACGGGCCACATCCCAACCGAAAAAGTCGACCGCAAATCGAGCCTTCGGCCAAGCTTACCCCCCCTGATCCCCACCCGGAATCCGCCAGCCCATCTCATGAATCATCCGGGCCAGATCACCATCAGGCGGCGCGGCGATCGACACGTGCCGGTCAGGCTCGCACGGATGATCGAAAACCAGCCGCCAGGCGTGCAGAGCCAGCCTTCCCAACCGTCCGCCGCCACTCCGGCCGGCCGGGCCGTAGACCGCATCGCCCACAACCGGACACCCCAGCGTCGCCATGTGGAGGCGCACCTGGTGCAGCCTGCCGGTCAACAGTCGCAGATGCACAAAGCTCAGTTCGCCCCTCTGCCCGAGCACCCGGTAAAGCGTCACGGCCGGTCGGCCGCGCCGGGAGATGACCGCCTTCTTGTACCGATCGGCCCCCCACCGCGCCCGCAGCGCCTTGTTCGCCTTGGCTTTGCCCGCGGTGGTCATCGGCCGGGGCGTACCAGCCGCCGCGATGCTCCGGGCGCTGACTTCCACCTCCTGGATCGGCGCATCGATCGAGCCCTCAGCCACCGCCGGACATCCGGCCACCACCGCCAGATACTCCTTCTCGATCCTGCGCGCCTCAAAAGCCCGCCGCAGCACATCGTAAGAACGCGGCATCTTGGCCACGAGCAGCAGGCCCGAGGTGTCCTTGTCCAGTCGGTGCAGCAGGCCGAAATCCCGCCGCCGGCCCAGGTTCTCCAATAGCGGGCCGTGAAGCGCAAACAACCCATTGAGCAGCGCATCACGCTGATGACCTTTGCCCGGCTGCGTCACCATGCCCGCCGGCTTGTTCACCACCATCAGCCAGGCATCCTCATGAACCACGGGGACCACCACCCGACGATTGGCGGCGACGGGATCAGTCGGATTGGTGTGCGAATTGGTCAAAGGAAAGGCTCACTCATTGTGCCATTCGCGCCCGTGATGCGCCAGCATCCGGTCGGCGTCGGCCGGTCCCCAGGTTCCGGCGGCGTAATTGGGCAGGTCATCGCTGGGATGAGCGGTCCAGTAATCCAGCACCGGCTGCACGATCCGCCAGGCGCTTTCGGTTTCTTCACGATTCTTGAACAGCGTCTGATCGCCGCGCATCGCATCCAGCAGCAAGGTGCTGTACGCCTCGCGCGGCCTGGCCTTGAACTGCTGACAGAAATCGAAATCCATCACCACCGGCCGGATACTCATGCCCGAGCCGGGCACCTTGCCCTGAAAGCGCAGCCGGATGCCCTCGTTGGGCTGAATGTTGAGGATGATCTGGTTGCCCGGGGTGATCCTGGGGCCACTGACCGTCGAGCGGAACAATCGATGCGGTGCCCGCCGGAAGTTGATCACCACCTCGGTGGTCTTCCGGGCCATCGCCTTGCCCGAGCGAAGGTAAAACGGCACGCCTTCCCATCGCCAGTTGTCGATGCGAACGTCGAACGCGGCGTAGGTGTCGTTCTGGCTTTCGGGGTCAACCCCCTTCTCCCGCCGGTAAGCCGGGATATCCACGCCGTCGATCCGGCCCGGGCCGTACTGCCCCTTGACGGCGATCAGCGGGCTCTCATCGTCGCGTGCCGCCCGCGCGGCGAGCAGCACCTTGCCCTTCTCCAGCCGGATGTCATCGGCCCTCATGGAAACCGGCGGCTCCATGGCCACCAGCGCCAGCAATTGCAGCAGGTGACCCTGGATCATGTCGCGCATCGCGCCGCCGCCCGGCGAATCGTAATACCCGCCACGCCCCTCAACGCCCACGGTCTCAGCGGCGGTCACCTGGATGTGATCGATGTAGTTGCGGTTCCAGACCGGCTCGAAGATCGCATTGGCGAACCGGAAGACCAGCATGTTCTGCACGGTCTCCTTGCCCAGGTAATGATCGATGCGATAGACCGATTCCTCCTCGAAGTTGCGCCCCAGCACCCGGTTCAGGTGCGCAGCGCTGTCCGGATCGTGACCAAAAGGCTTCTCGACGATGATCCGCTGCCAAGGCCGGTTCAGTCGATTGAGGCTGCACCACGCCTTGCCCTCGGTCACCAGCCCGGCAGCGCCGATGTTGTTGATCGTGTCGTCATAGAGATGCGGCGCCAGCGAGAGATAAAACAGCAGGTTCTCGCCCGTGCCATAGGCCTGGGCCATCTCGCCGATGCGCTTCTTCAGCGGCCCGAACGCCTCGGAGCGTGTGGAATCACCGGGCTGGTAACGCACCCGCTCGATGAACCGTGCCCACGACGCATCATCAAAAGCGTGCGCCGACTTGCGAGCCATCGGGGTCAGATGCTCGCGGAACGCCTCATCGCTCATCTCCGAACGGCTGGAGCCGAGCACGGCGAACCGTTCGGGCATCATCCCCTCAACGAACAGATCGTAAAGCGCCGGGATCAGCTTACGCTTGGTCAGATCGCCCGAGGCACCAAAAATCACAATCAGACCATCATCAGCCATGTCATTGGCGGCCATCGGACATCTCCATGAATGTCGATCCTGTGCGCTTTGGCCCAGACCGAACCCAGCCCCGGACATTCTATTGAGCCCGACCGTCGGCCGTCGGGAACGCTTCCAGGGCCCAAAGGCACATGACGGCCCCGAAGCGCCAAACGCGAATGCCCCGGGGCGACGCCGGCCGCCCGCCCGACGGCCAATGGTCCATGTAGCCGGACAATTCTTGCGGTATGATTGCGATCCGGGGCCACCGCGTGTGCCGCCCGGCGGAGTTTACGCCCGTCGGATTCGCCCGGTTTCTCATCAATAAGGAATCCGTATCATGCCCGCCCGAACCGCATCCGTCCTCCTTCGCATCGTTCTGCCTGTCCTGTGCCTCGGCCTTGTGACCGGCTGCCCCACGCGCCCGACGACGCCCGAGCCCATTCCCCAGCCGGTGCGCATCGGCCAGCAGGTCACCGGCGAGCGAGGCGGGCCCGAGCGGTTCACCGCGACGCTGGTACACGAGCGCGATGCCGCCGTTGAGCTGCTGGGCAGCGAATCGGTGGATGCCCTGGGCATCGACTTCGAGCGACAATCCTTGATCGTCCTGGCCATGGGCGAGATGCCCTCAGGCGGCCACTGGATGCGCATCCGCTCAGCGCAATACGACGGCTCGCGGCTTTTCGTGCAGTTCACTGTGAATTCCCCCGGCGAAGATGAAATGGTGACCACGGTCCTGACCTATCCCTTCGCCGCCGCGGCGATCGATCGCCTCCCGGCCGACACCATCCTTCGCCCCGAGGCCGACGAAGTGCGCGGCCAATCGATGCCTGAATAACGCTCGGCGATCACGACCACGAACTTCGTCGCATCCCAGCGCGATCGTGCCGACAGCGCTAGACCGTGATCTGCGCGATCTCGCGCCGGCTGAACAGCCACCACGCGATCAACCCCAGCAGCAATCCCCAGATCACCCAGAGCCAGAGCCCGGCTTCCAGCACCGTCAGCCAGGGAAGATATCGTCCCGTGGCGATCATCCCGATCGGGCTGTACGCGGCGATCGAGGGCGTCAACTCGGCCACCAGCCGGCCCAGAAGCGCCACCAGCAGCTTGGCGAACTTGTCCATCTCCCCTTCGCTGATGCTCTGAATGACGGCCGGGCCGTATCCCATCAGCCATGAACCCAGATCATCGCCCTGCCGGGGAAAGCTCACGTAATAGCGCAATGACTGGAGCACATAATCGCGGGCCAGGCCTCCAAGCGTCAGCACCGAGGCGAAGAGCATCGCCACCTGGAAGCTCAAGAAGCTCCCGGCCAGCAGGCCCATGATCGCCACCAGCCCCAGTTGAAGCCAGATCACGATCATCCCGCGAACCAGGTTGGCTTCAAAGCCGCCGACGCTGATGAGGATTTGGAGGTCCGTGCCCGGCCGGAAGCTCAGACTGCCGAAGCTTTGCGGGCCGGTGCGCGGCGAAGGATTGCGAATGCCGACCTCCAGCCGGCCATCCTCATCGATGAACTGGGGCGGGATGGCGATCTCCCGGAATGCACGGTCCTTCATCTCCATGCCCGGCAGCAATGCGCCTTCGACATCGCGCATGTCCTCGGTGACCAGGAGGTGGCCATCGAGGAAAATCTGGATGAAGACCGAATCGCGATCGCCAATCTCCATAGCCCTGGCGCGTTCGGGCTTGAGGCGGAGGAAGATCGGTTGCCCGGCCGCGCGGCCGACATCGAGCCCTTCGAAGATGTAGGTTCGGCGTTGAAGCGGCTCGATGGTGTGCCAGGCCGAAACCGCCGCGCCGCGGAACTCATCGATCAACCTCGGATCATCCCGGGCGATTCGTGGTCTGCCCTCGGCATCGAGGTTCTCGCGCTCCCATTGTTCGATCTGACGCTGAACATGACTATCGATCACCGCGGGCGATTCGGGCCGGGGGAGACGCTCGGCACGGGCCGTGAGCACCTCCTGCACAGCGCGGATGCGCTCGGGCGAATCGACCGGCTCCCGCGCGAGCACCGTCATGCACATCAGGTAGATCGCCAGGCCGCTGACCATGATCATGACCGTGTTGAGCGTCATCAATCCCAGCCACTTGCCCACCAGATAGTGAAGCCGGCTGACCGGCTTGGTGAAGGTCAGATGCGCGACCCGCGCTTCGAGGTCACGGCAGATGCTCAGGCAACTGAGGATCAGCGTCATCGCGCCCAGAAGGATGCCGACCGCGGCCATCGACCAGGTAAGGCTTCGCGTCAGCTCGTAATCCAGCCGGTCATCGGCGGTGGCCTGAAGCCGGGTGGCGACAAAGACCACCAGCACGGCGATGATCACGATACCGATGCGGCTGCGCACCGCCTCGATCATCGTCGTCCGAGCGATGCCGAAGATCGGTGATGAACCGGCGAGCAGATGCACACCCAACACCGCGCCGCCGAACATCCCCGCCAGCATGCCCACGATGCCCACCAGAACCAGTCCCAGATCCCCCCGGCCGGTGGCATGGAGCAGCGCGGCGGTGAGCAGCGCATTGCCGCCGGCCACCAGGCAGACGCAAAGCACGCGGGCCTGCCAATGCTCGCGCAGGGCACGCCAGAGGATCAGCAGCTCCACCGCCGCGCCAAGCCCGAACACCCACACACCCAGCTCGCGCCAGCCCACCAGGATCAGGGTCAGCGCCCCGAGGAGTCGCCCATAGAAGGCGATCGCCTCGTAGATGCCCCAGATGCGCCACTTATCCGTGCCCCAGGCGAAAGCCACCATGATCGCGCAATAGAGCGCGATCGCGCCCGCGATGCCCAGCGCGGCCACGACGGCCTGCGGGTGTTCGTCCATCCAGAGGAAACCGGCAACCACAGCGCCGAGCACCAGCACGGAGATCGAAAGCGTCAGCCAGCCTCGCCATGCAACATCAAACAATTCAAGACGCTCCTGCACCAACCGCCGCGCTGACCGATCGCCGATCGACAAGCATCAGACGGCCGATGATGCGCTCCACCGTCGGCGATCCCGCGGCCCGGCCACCGGACAATGCGCTGGAAAAACGCTTTGCCCGCAAGGCCTCCTGATCGTCAGCAACCAAGGGGTTCTCGACCATCGCTTACTTCTTCCCGCCGTCGGCCGCGCCGCCGGATCGATCCTGCTTTCCGCCTTCGGACTCGGCCTCATCCAGAAATCGAGTGAAGCTTGAATCGGCGACCTCATCGCGCTTCGGCTTCGGTTCGATCGATCCATCGCCTTCATCGCTTTTCGATTCGCCATCGGCATCATGGTCCGAGTGGTATTCGGGCTTGTAGGGTGGGACCTCGCCATAGAGGCTGGACAATCCACCTTCGGGCGCCTGGTCGCGGTGGTTGGAGCCGGCGTGGGACGCATCACGGCTCTCCCGGTCCGGCTCCGAGGCGGAAGAAGCGGGCGCCTCGTCGCCGTCGGCCGGAAGCGCGGCCGAATCATCGGATGCGGGATTGATGTTCGCCGGACGCTGGTCGTCTTCGGCACCGTCGCCATCGTCGGAACCGATATCCAACCGCCGCATGATGCGGCCCTCGGACGATTCGGCATCGCGATCGGTGGACTGATCATCGGCCCCCGCGCGCGGGGTGGTGTCCTGATCCGGTTCATCGTCAGCATCACGAACCAGCGCATCGATGATCGGATCACCTTCCGGTTCGCGTCGTTCCGATTCGGTTCCGGGGGCGGGGGCGGGTTCCGTCGGTGCCCTGGCTTCGGGCCGCTGTTCGGGCTCCGGCTGATCTTCGGGGGTTGGCGATGGCTCGGGTTCCCGCGCTTCGACGTCCGCATCCTCATGCACATCAACATGGTCGTGCGCAATGGTCCTGGGAAGCTCGGTCGCCTCATGCTGATGGTCAGCGTCATCCGAACGCATCCGCGTGATCGGCTCGGGCCGCGACTCAGAATCGAGCGGCGTTTGATCGCGCGGCTGCGATTCGGGAGGCGAATCCGATTCCGGTTGCTGATCGGCTTCTTCGACCGGCGGGCGCTTCGCCTCGGGTTCAGCAGGCTTGGCTTCGGATTCCGCCGGTACATCATCGGGCCCCGGCCGCACCAGTCCCTCGATCACCTCCAGATCAGCATCGTCTTCAACCGGCGCTGCCGCGGATCGCGGCGCTTTATCCGCCTCTTCAACCGCCGCCCCCGGTTCCTCGCCGGTCGTCGGTCCTTGGGTTGAGGCATCCTCAGCATCGACGAGCTGATCGAGAACCGCCGAAGCTTCCTGGCCGGGCGGCTCGTCCTCGCCCGCGCCGGCACGCTTCTGCGCGGCAACATCATCTTCATCACCCGGCGGAGGGCCTTCGGCGGCCGGAGTCGCCGGAGCGACCAGCGCGCCGAGCACATCCCGGCTTTGGCGTTCTTCTTCGGTCAGCGCCGCATCGCCTTCACCGACCAGGAACGAAGCGATCGCACCGCCACCCACCGCGCCGCTGGTGGCCAGTCCCTTGGACTGCGCATCTTCAATGACGCGATCGAACACGGTCTCGAGCTTCTGCCGGGGATGCTCGACCGCGCGTAGCTTCATGCCCCGACCGGCCAGCACGGCCTCGACTTCCTGAATCGTCTCCTGATCGAGCGTATCGGCGCGCAGGATCGTCTCATCCCGCACGGTCAACAGCTCTTCACTGGTGCCCATCGCCTGGATGCTTCCGCCGTACATAATCGCGATGCGGTCGCAGATGTCCTCGATCTCGGCGAGTTGATGGCTGCACAGCAGCACCGTCTTGCCCATGCGGCGCAGGGTGGTGATCAGTTCCTTGGTCTGGCGGATGCCCAACGGGTCCATGCCCGTGGTCGGCTCATCGAGGATCAGAAGCTCAGGATCGTTGATCAATGCCTGGGCCAGACCGATCTTTCGCTGCATGCCCTTGGAGTATTGCCCGACCGGACGCCGCCAGGCATATTGCAGGCCGACCATTTCCAGAAGCGTGTCGATGCGCTGCCGTCGCTGCTTGGCCGACTGGTAATAGAGCCGCCCGTAGAAATCCAGCGTTTCGCGGGCGTTGAGGAAGCGGTAGAGGTAGGATTCCTCGGGCAGGTACCCGATTCGGTTCTTGACCTGCGTGTCCTCGGGGTGTCGGCCAAACAGGCTGATTCGTCCGGCGGTGGGCCGAAGCAGGCCGAGAATGAGCTTGATGGTGGTGGACTTGCCCGATCCATTGGGCCCCAGCAGGCCGAATATCTCACCCGGCCGCACATCAAAATCGATCCGGTCCACGGCGACAACACGATCGCGAAGCCAGAAATCCTTAAAAACCTTGGATAATCCTTGCGCAACGACCAGGGGCGCTGCTTCGTTCCGGGATGGGTTGCCGGACTGGGTCATGAATCAACCGATCATCAAAAACCGGGGAACTGTTCAACACCGGGCTCTATTGCCCTCGGCCGCCGCCCTCGCGCCGTTCACGGTCGCGCCGAAGCCGCTCACGTTCGAGCTCGGCACGAAGCTGCGGGTCTATGTTGATATCGAGATAGGCGTGTCCGGGTGCGATAAAAAAGCGGGGACGACGGTTGTTCTCGCCGAAGATCTCCTCCAGCATGGACTGCCATCGCTGATCCACCATGACATAGAGGCTCTGGCGATACTCCTCCCGCAGGATCCGGAATCGCTCAGCCTCGGTCGCCATATCGCGGACCATGTTGGATGCGGTGGATTCGGCATCCCGAACTCGCGTCGCCACGCGTCCGGAAATCGCCGCCATCGGCACCATGTTCGCCCCGGTGTTCGGATCAGTGTCCGCCCATGCCGCAAGCGCTGCGATCCCCTCATCGGTCTCCGGCTCGACCATCATGGGCAGCCGGCTCTGGCTGAACGCCTTCTCCAGGGCGCGACGGAGAATGCGGCGATGCTCCAGTTCACGTTCCATCGGCTCATCTTCCGAGCGTTCAAGCAAGCGCGTCAGCGCTTCGTAGCGATCGACGAGGCGCAGCAATTGCGGGTACGCCGCGCCGGCACTGGCGGTGAGAATCTCCTCCGACTGCCGACGCGCTTCGGCCACGCGGCTTCCGCGATCGTTCTGAGCGCTGGTCGCCGCCAGGTACGCATCGCTCACCTCCAGCGGATATCGCCGATCGCCGACCTCCACCGAGGTGACCAGAATGCCGCTGCCCACCTCATCGAGGCGCTCCTGGATCGCATCGCGGATTCGACGGCGATCGCGATCGACCCGATCGAGCAGGAAATCATCGGCGCGAACACCGGCCATCGTCCGCACCACCGCTTCCTCGGCCATGGTGCGAACCATGTTCTCGGCCAGCGACATGTCGCCAATGTTCTTGACGAAATCCAGCGCCGCCTGAGCGCTGCGCTCGCCTTCACCACCACCGGCGAGCGAAGCGAATCCCACGCGATAGTTCACCACGAACCGGGCATGGACGATGTTGGCATCTCCGGTGAGCAACGAGCCATCACGCTCGGGGTTCAACGGGCCGCCGCGCGCTCCGGGGCTGCCTTCGCCATACCAGAACGCATCATGCACGCGAAGCTGGCGGGGCGAGGTGTCCACCCGGACAAGCTGCTGAATGGGAAATGGCCAGCCCCAGTGGAACCGGCCTTCGGAGGTCACGACCTGATCCTCGGCCGTCTGGCCCATGATGCGGCCGAACATCAGCCGCACCACCACCTCCTGTTCCTTCACCGTAAAGAAACCACTGCCCAGATAGATCAGCACCAGAATCACCATCACGATCTTGAGCAGACCGAAACTGACGCGCAGGGCATCGGCGAGCGAGCGCTGCGCCGGGTCCATGACCTGGGCCAGGTCTTCATCATCGTCGTGATAGTGCGTGTGTTTGTGCTCGAACGGGTTCATGCTCATGCCCAGGATTCTCCGGGGGTGAACTTTCTCTTCCCTCGCCCACCTTCGCACGAAGCATCGGAGGGCGGGGTCTTGGGCGAAGGCTCTCGCGTGGCTTACCGTTCGCCGGTCAAATCCGCCGCGGCCGGTCGGGCCAGTTCGCGGAGCCAGTCGGGATAAAGCTGGTCCAGGCCCAGTTGATCGCTGCCCAGCACCAGGGTGGCGCGGCGGCCGACGATGTTGGGCAGCGTATCGATTCGGTTGAGCATGATCGCCAGTCGCTGGTCCTCGGGATCGGAGAAGATGGAATAGAAGCGGGCGGCCTCGCGCTCGCCGGCGGTCTCGATCTGCCGGGCCAGTGAATTGGCGAACGATTCGATCCGCCGACGCGCGTTCTCGGCGCGACTGACGATCTCTTCGGCCTCCGCCTCACCCTGCGAACGTGTCCGCTGCGCCAGGCTGTTGCGATCGGCCTTGATCCGCTCGAAAACCGACTGCGTCACCATCTCGGGCAGTTCGATCCGCGTGATGCCGAAATCGGTCACCGCGATGCCGTAACCATTGGCCCGCGTGGCGGCCCGCAGGTGTGCGAGCGCTTCGTCGGCCAGTTGCCGAAGCCGGATGCGCTCGGGGTTTTCGTTGACCATGTCCTCCAGCCGGTACTGGCTGATGACCGAGTTGGCGTCCTTGACCAGCGTGCGTAGCTGCTCGATGGCGTTGCGCTTGGTGTTGAGGCTGCGGAAGAACAGGTACGGGTCTTCGACGTTCCAGGTGATGTAGCTGCTGACGACCACGGCCTGACCGCCGGCGAGCTGCACCTCGATCTTGGGCGTGTTGAGCACCTGCTTGCGCGTCGAGTACTTGGTCACGCCCTGGATCGGCCACGGCCAGCGGAACGCGAGGCCCGGCTCGCGGCGAACGCTGCCCGAATCGATCATCCGCCCCTCATCGTCATACGTCGGCGCGATCGCCTGGTCGAACGTGGTGACCACGGCCACCTCGTTGTAGTTGACCTGGTAGCAGAACATGTAGGTCGCGAACGCGATCACCACAATGCCCGCGATCAGAAGGATCAGTGAGTTTTTCATGGTTCATGCAACTCCATCAATGCCTCGAGCGTCCGGGGATGCCCGGCGCCCGGCGATCAGTCTTCGAATAATCCCTCGAGCCCGGCCGTCTCCTTGAGATCGATCCGGATGAACGGCGCTTCGGTGCCCGGCGTCAGGACATAGATGCGGCTCTCCCGAAGCGCCTCGGTCAAGGCCTTCCAGGCGAGCCGATCGATGTAATACTCCGGCGCCAGTTGATAAGCCCGCCGCCGCGCATCGAAGAGCCGGACGAAATCCTCGGCATCGAGCTGGGTTTCCCATCGTTGGGCGCGTGCGCTGTAGATTCGCGCCGCGGCCTGGCCGCGCGCGGCGTTGAGCATGTCCTCGATCTCGCGCTGCTTGTTCTGAACCTCAAGCCACAATGCCTCGGCCTCGTCAACGCGCCCTTCCTGATGCGCGGCGTTCCATGCCGATTCCAGCCGGTTGTGCTCGCCGATGGCCTGATCGATCCGCAACGCCGTGGCCTCATCGCCGGCCACACGCGCCAGCGTCTGCGTCGCGACGTTCCGCGCATCGAGCCGGCGCTGCTCGGCCTCCTGCATCGCGCCGATCTGCTCGTGGAAGGTCGCCGCGACATCCTCGGCCTGCGGCGGATGGACATTGGTCACCGACACCAGCACCACCTCGATGCCCAGGTTCATCGCGTCCGGCGAAACACGGTTCTGGATCGCGCGCCGCAGCGCTTCGCCCATGGCGACCCGCTCGCCGTCCGGCGATGCGACGTGCTCCCGCCGCAACAATTGATCGATCGTCCGCCCGCCGAAAAAGGCGATCACTTCACGCTCGGCCACCGCGCGCAGCAACTGCTCGGGGTTGTCCGCGGTCCGCAGGAACTTGGGAAGATCATCGATCCGGTACTGCATCACGATCTCGGCCGCCACCATGCCCACGCCCGAGAAATCATCATGCTCGATCGCCGGCGCCGCCCCCGGCTCGGCGATCATCCCGTGGTCATCTCGGTCCACCCGCGTCGGGGCACAGAGAATGAAGGTTTCCTCACCGTCGTGCGTGTGGACGTTGGTCCAGAGAATGGCCTGATCCTCTTCGGTCTTGGTGATGATCGAGCCGATGAACATCTGCTGCACCCGGCCGACATCCTTCTTGACCACGCTGCCGATCGGCCAGGGCCATTTGAATCGCAGGCCGGGCTCCAGCGGCTCCTCGTGCATGCGGCCGAAGGTCAGCTTCATCGCCTGCTGGTGTGGCTCGACCACCACGACCGAACTGATCAGGATGAGCACCAGGAGCCCGAACACGACCAAGGGTGTGATCGCGCGGCCAAGAAGCTGGTAGAACCAGCTTCGCGAAATCTCGAAGCCGAACTGATAATTGACCGTCTGATTGATGATCCGGGCCAGCGATTGCGGGCTGGAAAGCCAGCCCAGCACCCAGCTCTCGAACGCGGCTTGCGGCGCTTCGCCGGGTTTGCGCGGCCGATAGACACTGGTGACCATCTTCACGCCGATCTCAAAGCCCAGCAGCACCATCAGCAGCGGCAGCACCAGGCCCATGAACGCCAGCACGCCCGGCGAATGAATCACCGCCACCACGAAACCGGCAAACACGCCGATCATCGCCACGCAGTTGCCCAGCAGATACGCCGAACCGCCACGCAGCAGCCGCCATTCATCCACGCGCGTCATGCCCGCCAGGTAGCGGGCCACGGCGAACAGCCCGAACGTCACCAGGGCCACGACGACCATGACGATCAGCGGATCGGCATCCATCGCCCGCGCGCCCAGCACAGTATCCAGCAGCCGGTTGGAAGCGCCTTCCTGGGTCGGTGTTCGATACGCC
>JAFIFY010000007.1 GCA_020831765.1 Phycisphaeraceae bacterium
GCAAGGCCGCTCAGACCCACCAAGCCGCCCGGATCGGCCCCGCAGCCCCCGGCGCGGGCGTCCTGGCACCCGTCGATGATGCCCGGACTCCCGGCAAACCCCGTGCCGCATCGCACGCCGAGGTACATGCGTTTGCCCTGACGCTTCGCTGGAGAACCTTGCCACACGGTTTGCGGCATGGCATAATGCGGGGCTCGATTGAATTTCCCGCCGCGCCTCCGATGAGGTCGCGAGCGGAAGTTGGGAACCTAACGAAAACATGGGGCCCTTGACGCGGCCTCGAGGATGTCCACCGCGGAAAAGGCGCGGTCGGGAATCATCCTGAACATCCAGGAGTGTCAGTCAGTGAAGGCAACGGAAATCAGAACGGGCATCGCGCTGGATTACGAGGGCGGCGTTTGGGTGGTGGTGAAGACCGAGCACGTCAAACCCGGTAAAGGTCCGGCCTATGTTCAGGTCAAGATGAAGAATGCCAAGACCGGGGGCCACATCGAAAAGCGGCTGCGCAGCGCTGAGGAAGTCGAGCAGGCGGTCATCGATCGCCGCGACATCGAGTTTCTCTACACCGAGCCATCCGGCGATGGCATCTTCATGGACATGGAAACCTATGACCAACTGACCGTCTCCAAGGACCTGCTCGGTGATGATGTGCTTTATCTCAAGCCCAACGAACACATCAAGGGCCTGGTGTATGAGGGCCAGATCATCAGCATCGAACTGCCATCCTCCGTTGAGATGACCATCACCGAAACCACGCCCGGAATCAAGGGCGCCACCGTGACCAACCAACTCAAGGATGCCGTCTGCGAGACCGGGCTCAAGATCAAAGTGCCGGCTTTCATCAAGCAGGGTGAGCAGGTGCGGATCAGCACGGAGAACGGTGATTACCTGGGCCGGGTCAAGGAAGAATAGTCGGCACCCCGTCGGTCGCCGTGTGTCGATCGATAAGCCGACACCGATCCACGGCCGCGCTGCCTCGAATTCATGAATCGATTGGTTGCGAGGCGCCCACACAACGCCTTAAATGTCCCGACGATCACGCCCATGCATCGCTTCTACGACGAACTGGCCGATCTCTGGCCCCTGCTAAGCCCGGTGGAGGATTATGCGGCGGAAGCCGGATCGATCCTCAACCTGCTCTACGAACTTCGCTACCTGGGCAATGGCGCACGCCCGCGACTGCTGGAACTCGGGGCCGGGGGTGGGCATACCCTCGCTCACCTGACCGAGTTCGTCGATGCCACGGCTGTCGATATCTCCCCGGCGATGCTCGAACAGTGCGGCAAGCTGAATCCCGAGGTCGAATGCATTGAAGCGGATATGTGTTCGGTCACGCTCGATCGCGAGTTTGATGTGGTCCTGTGCCACGATGCCGTTGATTACCTGACCGATACCGGCCAGGTGCGTCGGATGATACGCACGGCGTGGGACCATCTGCGGCCGGGCGGCCTGTTCATCTGTGCTCCGACCTATACAACCGAAGAACCGATCGACGGTCAGGTTGAGACGGACCAGAATCGTGATGGTCACCGTTGCGTGACCTTTATGAGCTATCTTTACGATCCGGATGTCAATGATGGACGTTTCCGGATGGTGCTGGTGGTCATTACCGATGAAGCGGGGCAGGTCAAAGTCTTCCACGAAGAGCACGAGCTTGGGCTGTTCAGCCCCAAGACATGGCTCACCCTGCTGTTCAAGCAGGGCTTTCAGCCGCAGCGCATCACACTGAAGGCATCTCCGCCGCGCGATCTCGAACGGTGTGAAGCGGATCAGGACGCCGTTCCGTACCCGGTGTTCGTCGGCATGAAACCCAGCGCGGCGATGTAAGCGATCGCACCATCCGATCGTTACCGCTCAGGCTGGCGACGAATCGCCCCAGGTCTTCCGCACCAGGCTCGGCAGAATCGTTCCCGCCGCGCCCTGAAGGCACCATCGCATGCACGAGGTATAGGGCGTGGGTTCGAGGTTGATCTGACAGCAGGCGCAACCGGAATCCATGGCCAGATCCACCAACCCCGCGGCCGGATGCACCAGCCCGCTCGTGCCCACGACCAAGAGCAGATCAGCCTGTTGAACCATGGATTCAGCCGCCGCGAAAGCATCCCGCGGCAACATTTCTCCGAACCATACGACGCCCGGGCGCACGGGCTGGCCACAGGCTCGGCAGCGCGGCGGATAAGGCGACAGCGGCTCATCGGCCAGCGTCATCGAAGCCGCGCAACCGGAGCATCGCCAATCATGCAGCGAGCCATGCAACTCGACAATCCGCCTCGACCCGGCGCGCTGGTGCAGGCCATCAACATTCTGAGTCACCAGTAGGAATCGCCCGCCCCGCCCCTCAACATGCCCCTCGATCTCCGTCAGCGCCGCATGGCCGGCATTGGGCCGACACTGAAGACAAGCAAGCCGTCGCTGATCGTACCACTCCGTCACACGCGCCGGGTCACGACCAAACGCTTGCGGGGTGGCCAACTCATACGGATCGAAGCGGGCCCAATGCCCCGTCAGCGCATCGCGAAAGGTCGGTATACCACTCTCGGCACTGACACCCGACCCGGTCAGGACCGCGACAGCCCGCGCGGCGGCAAGCAGCTCGACCAGAGCTTCGGGAAGCGAATCAGCCTGCATGTTTCATGATCCACGGCAATGCTGCGATGCATAGGGCTTGATGGATATTCGAGGACGTTCACGCTTCACTATTCGCACATCGTAACCAACTCCGCATGCGGAGAGATCCCATAACCTTGATCAGTCTGAAGTTGTATCAACCCCGAAAGGTCAAGGATCGGAATGAACAGGTGTCCGAGGTCGGACGTCGGGAGAGCAACGAAAATCCGGAACACGGACCGTTCTTGGCGGCGACATCATTCCGCGGCGACGCGAAGCAATTCTTCTTCCGCCGCGCGACACCATAGGCCATTCTCCAGCTTGGCCGCGACCGTCGGGAAACGTCCGCTCAGTTCATCAAGGCGGACCAGACCCAGTGAGCGGAGCATGGGGTAGACGATGATCTTTCCGGCGAGTGTCCGGTTCTCCACCGCGGCGATGCCGTCCACGGCGCCGGCCATGCCACTGATGGCATCCACGGAAAGATTGGTGTCCAGTTGGCCAGCCTCGACCTTTCGCAGCACGATCTTCATATCCTCGATGACCGACCCGCTGGTGCCGAACATGAACACCTTCTTTTCGATCACCGCATTGAGATCGATGGGGTGCCGGGTCGGCGCGGGAATCCCGGCGAAGATATTGACCCTCGCCTTGGGAGCGGACTGGACAACCGCATCGGCCACCAGGGCGGGCACCGGGGCCATCAGGGCGATGTAATCGTAAGGCCCGGCCGGCGCTTCCTTGGCATGCACCAGATTCAGCCGCACATTGTTGGCCTCGGCCAACGGTTTCACTCGCGCCATCAGCGCATCGAGCCTCGTCTGGTCGAAATCGGTCCCGACAACGCTCAACCCGGCTATGCCGCTACAGACATCCCGAACAACATGCATCTGGCCCATCGGACCGCCTGCACCGACAATCAATATCCGGTCACCCTCGGCCAATTCACCATTGGATGGGAGGTGCGTATAGCCGTCGCGCGGATCCCCGGTAACCGTGCCGGTCCAGCGCGTCATCCCATAGTGAATACGCCCGACACCGATATTGACCGGCCGATCGATCCGCCGACCATCGAGGACAATGTTGATCATGCCCCGCGCGGCCAGTTTGTCATTGAGCGTCTCGATGGTCGCCGAATCATGGCCGTAATAGATAATGTCATCCACGGATTCATCGGCGATGCCAGCCAGATCGTCGGCGGTCTCGACGCGGATTCCAGCCTCGCCGGATTCGCCCAGATCCAATGATGCCCGACCCATGTGGACCAGACTTCCTCTGAACCGGGCATCCGCCAAAGCCTTAGCCAGGCCTGTCGGTTCTCGGCCCGGGTCCATCACCACGAGCAATCGACCATCAGGCTTGAGCCCCTGCCTTTCACGGTTGACGTACGAATCTTCAACACACGCCCAGGGCTCGACCAGCGCAATCGCTGAAGCGCTTCGTTCATCGCCAACGGGGATCAGAAAGCGCTCACCCTGGCGATCGATCACGATACGCTCATCCAGCAGAACATATTCCTGTAAGCCGCCTTCGAAGTTGTAGCCGAACGCGGCATTGGATCCCTTCGTGGGCAGATCGCGATAATCGGTCTGCACCAGGCAACGCTCGCCGACCTTGTGCCGCGTCACCTGATCGCCCACCGCCACGATGCGACAAACCACCTCGTGACCGGGTACCGTGGGCCTGTTGCCCGGAACATAGCTCCGAAAGCCATCGAGCACTTTTGAATCAAGTCCGGCGACAATGTCGCTCTTGCGGGCGTGCTGATCGAATTGCTTGAGCAATTTCAGATCGGAAAAACATAGACCGACCGCCTCGATCCTGGCGAGCATCTCATGGGGCCCGGGCAGCCATACCGGCTTGCTGTCGGTGATTTCCAGTCGATCGGGGCCGGTCAGTTGAACAGCGTGCTGAGTCTTGGGAATGGCGGTCATGGTCGATCACTTTCGTTGGGCGTCAAAGGGTTGGTTACGGGTCAGGACTTCATCGGCCGGCGGCGATTCAACGCGGGGGTCAACTCAACATGACCTGCCCCCCGGTGACCGGAACCGCCTGGCCGGTTTCATAGGCCTGGTCCACCAGGTAATAAATCGCCTGCATCACATCCAGAGCGCGGCAGCCGCGGCCCATCGGAACCTTTGCCTCGTATGCGTGCTTCACATCCTCGATGGACTTTGCGCCGGGAACCTTGCCCGTACGGAGATACTGCACGAACAGTCCGTTCTCAGGATCGGACCAGAGCGGACCATCGAAGAAGTTGCCCGGACAGATCGCGTTGACCTTGATTCCATCCTCGATCAGCTCCAGCGCGAAGGACTGCGTCAGGCCGATCCCGCCGAACTTGCCGCCGGCATACGCCCCGTTCCGGTTCGACCCGACCAGACCTGATTTGCTGTTGATCTGGATGATGTCCGCCATGGCGGATGGGTTGGCCGTGTGCTGTGCCGCCATGATGGGGCATAGGCCCTGCACACAGCGGAAATAGCCGGTGTAATTCACATCGGTCACGAAGGTGAAATCGCGCTCGCTCATGGTCTTGACCGAAGCGGCCCGAAGCACACCGGCGTTGCTGACCAGCAGATCGAGCCCGCCATAGGCAGCGACCGTGCGCAGCGCGGCCTCGTGAACACTCTGAACCGACATGACGTTCATGGCCAGACCGATCGCACGGCCCGGGCCGTGCGTCTTCTCCAGCTCCACCCCCGCCTGTTCGGCGCCATCGGCGTTCACATCGCCCAGCACGACACATGCGCCCTGCGATACCAGGTGGCGGGAGATTTCCAAGCCAAACCCTTGAGCAGCGCCGGTGACCAGCGCGATCCGGCCGGCCATGCGACCGGAGCAGCGTGGAGGCGTTTGGGCGGCACGAAGCGCGGCGTGCCGACGGGCGATCGCGCTGAGATGATCCTGCGAAAGGTGGTTCGGTTCGGCGATACGGTCATTGAGCTGTATCAGCGCTCGGAAAAGGTCCAGACACCGTCGCGCCTGATCAATGCATCGTGAGCTTGCGATGATGCCCAGACCTTCAATCAGCACCACGCGCGGAAGCTGATCGTGCTGACTCCGGTAATCGTTGATCGCTTCCTGGATCGCCGCGCGGATCGCCTTGCCCTCAAGCCCGGCATCAAGGCGGAGCATCATCGGTGCCGGACCGCAGACGATTTGCCCCTCAGGATGAAGCAGAAGGCCGGCGGGGTTGAAATCCGCGCGCATCGTCATCCGCCTGGCACCCGCCGAGAAATCGCAAGCCAGGATTGGCAGGGCTCCCTCATCGGCCAGCAGGCCGCGCAGCATCGGAACCCATTCGATGATGGCATCGGGCAGTTCATCAGGTTCGGACTTACTGATCGCCTGCGGAGGCGGGAAACGCTGGATCAATTCGTCGATCAGGCGCTCAAAGTCTTCCACGGCATCCGCGGCGATCAGGATGCCATCATTCTCAAAGACGACAATTCGCGGTTCCAAGGATCGTTGAACCTGTTCCGCCTTGAATCGCTGGGCCAATCGCCGCGCCACCTGATGCCGTGATTCGCCGGACGGCAGCCAGGCCGCCGACCCGCCGAACAGTTCCGCGATGCGTTGGCCACCGTTGCGATCGCAACAAAGCTCCATGGCCGCCACGGGATGGACATGCAGAATGATTCGGTGAGGCACGGCATGGTGGGGCAAGGCATCCAGCGGCGGCCGACCGGGGTCGATCGGATCCAGCTTGGCGCGCAACAGGTTCCGATACTCATCTAACGTCTGACCCGGCCCCGCCTGATCCGGCTCGGCTCGCAGCCTGTCATCGAGGGCAAGTCGATCCATCAGCACCATGCACTCTGCATGCAACGAGTGAATCGGCGTCTGATCGGAACTGATCAGCATTTCGTTGCCATCGATCTTGACCGAGAAACAGCCCAGCCGGTCGAATCCGGGCATGTTGAACCGGATCAACCGTTCAACACCGGCGACCAGGCGTTCAAAGCCGCCGATCGACCAGGGCTTGAGTTCCTCAGTGGATGGATTCATGATCCATGGTTCCTTACCTGTTGATTTGATGGTATCGCTCCAACGCCGCAGCGCCCATCGCCGCCAGCCGGGCGATTCGCCGGTCAGGATCATCATCGTCGGTTCGCCGGCCCTCTCCGTCCACCCACCCGGGCCGACCGTGTGCGCCCAGCAATTGGTGAGCGATCAGAACGCAAGCGCCTTCGGTGAACAGGTTCCGTGTTTCCGGTGACAGCGAATCGCCTCCGGGGCCGCGCGGCTCGATGGGCATCGATTCGGTCGTATTGTGCTCGGTACCGGCGGTCACGATGAATCCCTGGCCGCGCAGAGAGCGGGCATATTCATCCAGAACCCGGCGACTGTTGCGAAACGTGATGAACTCGACGGCATGAATATTCATCGCCCGCAAGCGTTGAGCCAGCGCGTCGGGCGTGCTCTCGAAGTCGCTGATCCGCTTGGCCGCATCGAGCAGCACGGGATAGCAGGGGATGCCCCAGAGATTCAGGATCATCGCATGCGCCGACTCGAAGTCCACGAACTGCTCATCAACATAGGCCGGCTTACCGACTTTCATCAACTGGCTTCGAATCAGGTCCTGAATGCGTGCGGGCTGATCGACATCCACGGCATGGGCGGAATCACCCAGGAGCGAAACCAGCGCGGTTCGGAGGGCATCGCCTTCGAGCAATTCGCTCAACGCCTCCTGAAGGGCTTGCGCGGCGTGGCGTTCCTGCAAATAAACGATCTCGGACGGACACCCGTGATGGCGGGCGATCCGGCACCCGATCGCATCCGGATCGAGCGTGACATTCAGGCCATGCCGCCGCGCCACCGATTCCAGGCGACCCAGCATGTCGTTGATCCGCGATGAGTCGAGCCCGCGGATGCGATCCATCGTGCGCTGAGCCTGTTCGTTCATCGGCGACATATCCGTCAGCGCCTTGCCGCACAGATACATCTTGCCGGGATTCACCGGATCATTGAGCAGCGTGCCCGATGCCTTGAGGTCATCGAGCATGCAGATCACTTCCATGCCAAACAACGGCAGCACACGCGCCAAAGCCGCCCGCGCGGCAAACTCGGTGTAAATCTCAAAGCCGTAATAGTTGTTGACACCCACCGCCTCGATGCCCTCGCCCGCCGCCTGTTCCATGGCCTCGCGCACGGTTCCGAAGGCTGAAAAATTCGGCGGCAGATGAAGGTGGCTGTTCACCGGACCGACCTGGCCCGGATCGAACTTCGGCTCGGCATCCCCGAGCAGCGCATCGGGATCACCCAGGCTGCGAAACGAATCCATCGGCGTCATCAAGTCAGGCATGGCAACGGGTTTCCAGGGATGCGGGTGGGTTGTCTTCCGCTCAACCGGTCAGGACCGGCGCGGTGATCACTTTGCGCGGCGGCAGATGCAGCCCCATGCCCAGAGCATCTTCGGCGGCTTCTTTGATGGCCTCGCTGATCGTGGGATGAGCGAAGACGCACTCGGCCAGTTCCTCGACCGTGGCTCCGGTGTGCAGCAGGTTGGCGGCCGCCGCGATGCATTCGGTGGCGTGAGCGCCGATCATGTGAGCACCCAGAAGCGCATCGGTCTCCCGATGACGGATGATCTTGACCATGCCATCGGTGTGGCGCGAAGCCATGGCCTTACCCAGATAGCCGACCGGAAATCGCCCAATGCTGATGGGCAGTTTCTGATCCCGCGCCTCGCGCTCGGTCAATCCCACCGAGCCGATCTCGGGAAAGGTATAGACGGCCGACGGAATCGGACGGGTGAAGGGCCGGGTATGCCCCAGGGCATTCTCCACCGCGGCCACACCGTGAGCCGAGGCGGCGTGGGCCAGCAGGCATTGGCCGTTGACATCGCCGATGGCCCAGATACCGGCGATTCCGGTACGCAGGTGATCATCCACTGGAACAAAACCCCGCCGACTCAACTCCAGGCCGAGCTTTTCAAGTCCCAGTCCCGCGGTATTGGGTTGACGTCCCGTGGCCACAAGAATCCGATCCGTGTCCAGGTTCGTTCCATCGTTAAGGCGAACCTTCACACCATCGCCAACCTGTACATCCTCCACCTTCACATTCAAGTGCATCCCAATGCCGCGAGCTTTGAACACCTTGGCCAGTTCGGCGGCCATATCCTCATCAAGACCGGGAAGCAACGTCGGCATCATCTCCACGATCGTCACTTCCACGCCCAGCGGCCGCATCATGCACGCGAACTCACAACCGATCACCCCACCACCGACAATCAGCAGCTTGCCGGGCAGGTTCTTCCAGTGCACGGCCTCATCGGAAGTGCAGACCCACGCCGGATCGTCCGGCCAACCGGCAATGCGCGATGGCGACGATCCTGTGGCGATGATTACATGATCGCCGTGAATTGTTCGCACTCCGCCATCTTCACCGTGAACAGCCACTTTGCCCGGCGCTTCGATGGTGGCGCTGCCATTGAAAACCTGAACGCGTCGAAGCTTGAAGAAGTTCGCGATGCCGCCGCGCAGTTGGCGGATGACCTTGTCCTTATGTTTCTGAATGGCCGACCAGTCGGCGGTGACATCGCCCTGGACCTTCAGGCCCCATTTCGATCCGTTCTGAACCTGATGAAGCAGCTCACTGGATGACAACAGGGCCTTGGAAGGAATGCAGCCCCAGTTGAGGCACGTTCCGCCGAGGTGGGATTTCTCGATGACGGCGACCTTGGCCCCCATCTGGGCGGCCTTAAGCGCCGCGATATAACCACCAGGCCCCGCGCCAATCACCACGATCTGAAAATGCTCGCTCATGCCGATTCTCAATTTCCGTGAATATCCGTGATACCTCAAGCCGGATCGCCCAGCTCCTCGTCCGGGTTTTCCAGTAGTTCACGCAGCCGGCCGATGAACTGGGAAGCCAGCATCCCATCCACAATGCGATGATCCGCGCTTAGCGTCATGGTCATCACGCGATCCGGACGCATCGCGCCATCCTGAACCACGATCGATTCCCGGATCGCCGCGACCGCCAGGATGCCGGCCTCCGGTGGATTGATGATCGCGCTGAACTCCTCGACACCGAACATGCCCATGTTGCTGATGCTGAACTGGCCTTCGCCCATGTGATCGACCTTGCCCCGTCGCGCGTTCTCGACCAATTGACGATTCTGCGCCGCCAACTGAGCCAGCGACAACCGCTCAACCTTCATCGTGACCGGCACCACCAGTCCGTCAGGAACACCCACCGCGATGCCGATATTCGCATTCGGATATTCAACCACCTCCGAGCCTTCCAGACGGCTCCGAAACGCCGGAAATTCCATCATCGCCCTGGCCACCGCCAGGATGATGCAATCGTTGACCGTACAACCGCACCCGGGCTTGTGCCGCTTCTGGTAGGCAAGCAACCGGGAGGCGGAAATGGTTTGCCGGACATAGAAGTGCGGGACGTTTTGCTTGGATGACACCAGGTTCGCGGCGATGGCCCGGCGCATCTTGCTCATGGTTCGCCGGACAACCTGACCGGATGCCGCTGAGTCGGCCGCGCCGGTGGACGGCCGACCCAAAGCGATGAGCCGTTCAAGATCGGCGGACAGCACTCGACCACCCGGACCGGAGCCGGAAAAACCATGGCCGCGCACCAGTGAATCCAGATCAATGCCCCTTCGCCGAGCCTCGCTTCGGGCCGCCGGCGATATCGGAAGCCGATCCCCATGCGCGGCAACACCTGCGCTCGCCGTCGCGGGCTCTTGCACAGCCGTGGGCGCAGCCGCATCGCCAGCCGAGGCAACCGCTGGCCCGGTCGGCGACTCGGCCACTGAGGACGCGGACCTGGCCCATTGGCGGGCCTGCTCGATATCCGTCCCGGGGCGAGCGAGGTATGCAATCGGCTGCTTGACCGGAACGATGTCGCCTTCCCCGGCCACGAGGCGAACGATTGTGCCCGGCTCGGTCGCTTCAAACTCCATCGTCGCCTTGTCGGTCTCGATCTCACAGAGCACCTGGCCGGTGTCCACCTCATCACCTTCGGCAACCTTCCAGGAAAGGATCGTCCCCTCTTCCATCGAATTGCCGGCCTGCGGCATCAGAATGGGCTGGGTGCCAGCGGGTGGCGAGCCGGAGGTATCCGTCGACCCCTGTTCCGCCTGTGGTGCCGGACCGGTGGCCTGGCGTGGACGCTCAGGCGGCGAAGTCCTGACGGCCTCGCGCGGCGGCTCGACGGATTTACCGGAGGGTGCGCTCTTTGCGTCCACCATGGCCAGTCGATCTCCCAAGGAAACCGTAAAACCTTTTTCGGCAATGATTTGCTTCAGAATACCCCTCTGGGAAGCACGCAAATGAACGCGCTCAGATTCGCCATCGAGCTCCACAAGAACCGCATCGGCATCGAACTGCTCGCCCACGGCGACCCGCCAGCACTGAACGGTCGCACTGCCGGGCACTTCACCGCTGTCGGGATAGCGAATTTCTGTCATACGAGCGTTTCCTGAACGTTTTCCTGAAGGCCGAATTTGACGGTATTACGCGAAAACTTGCAATTTAAAGGATCAACTCTTGCACTTTAGCCGAAAAACGTGATAATATCCATCCCGCACAGGACCCGGAAGCTGTCGGGCGGCCTTAACGGCGCCAGGTGCCTTGGGAGCGGGGCGAATCCTCTACCCGGCGCGGGCTTGCTCGGAAAAGGCCGTCGGTCCACCCGCGGACTTGCAACCATGCTAACGACTCGGCCACCACGACGGAATCAGAACCCTCGCCCGGAATCGGGCTCGGTCCTCGCGGATCCCGCCGGTCACCGCGATGACCTTCAGAACCCAAGCCACGGCCTTGGCAAAGGTAACGCATGAGCCAGGCGACCAAGGATCGACAGGAGCGGATCATGACGGTGCTGATGCAGCGCCGCCATGTCACGGTCCGTCAACTCTCCGGTGAGTTGGAGATCAGCGAAGCCACGGTAAGACGGGACTTGAAGGCCCTGGCCGACCGCAACCAACTGACGCTTGTGCATGGTGGCGCGACACTCTCCCCCACCGTCGATTACTCGTTCCGCGCCAAACAGCAGCGGCAGGTCGAGGAAAAGCGCGTGATCGCGGCCCTGGCGGCATCCCTCGTGCAGGACG
The DNA here is from genome assembly GCA_020831765.1 of Phycisphaeraceae bacterium. Taxonomy (GTDB): domain Bacteria; phylum Planctomycetota; class Phycisphaerae; order Phycisphaerales; family Phycisphaeraceae; genus JAFIFY01. Next base: position 11,687 of record JAFIFY010000007.1, read on the forward strand.
GTGACCAGATATTCCTTGATTCGGGAACGACCTGTTTCGAGATGGCCGGATTGCTTCAAAGCCGACGAAGCCTTTCCGTCCTGGTCAACAGCGCCCGGCTGGCGCTGGAATTCAGTGCGCCGGGTCACAGCGTCATCATGCTTGGAGGTCAATATCGGCCTGAGCGCATGGACACGGTGGGGCCGATCACCATGAGCACGCTCGATCAGTTGCGCGGCTACATCGCCTTCATCGGGGCTGACGGCCTGAGCCAGGATTTCGGCCCGTCAGCCAGCGACATCGAGAGCGCACACCTGTATCGCCTGGTCGTCAAGCATGCCCGGCAGACGGTGCTACTGGCCGACCACACGAAATTCAGCTCGCCATCCCTGTTCCGAATCATCGAGTGGGAATCGATCAGCAGTTTGGTCACCGACCATCGGCCCGATGAAAACTGGCGTGCATTCTTCCGCGATCACGAAGTTGACCTGGTATACCCCGGTCCGAATCCCGTATCCGAGCCAAGCGCGCCGGTCGCGGCCAAACCGGCACCCGGTCGCCATCGGCCTGACCGAAAGCCAAAAAATGCCCAGAAAAACGCCACCGGAGACCACGCCCAGGATGGCAAACGCGATACCGGCGGTCCAACGCGGAATCTTCACGCCGCCGGTGGCCATGGAGGTGGAACCCGGCCGTCGTGATGCATGAAGACCACGATCACGTGGCCGACTTTCGTGATGTACGACCGGAATCGAGCCCCCCCGCCGTCGGCATCCACCGGCGACAACGTTCACCGCCCGGACCCTTGCCGATCCATCAAACGCCTGATCAGAATTGGAGAACCCAGAACCATGCCCAAAGCCATCGCCATCGTACCTGAAGAAGCCCGCGCCAAGGGCGAGCTCGAATTTCAGCCCATCCCCATCAATCGGTTCGAGGGCTCGGTCGAGGGCGAGCTTAAGGCGGGTCGGCTGAGCAAGGACGACCTGATCCGCATCCACCATGACATGATGGTGATTCGCGCGTTCGAGTCGATGCTCGATGCCGTCAAGAAGCAGGGCCAGTACCAGGGCATCGAATACAACCATCGAGGGCCGGCCCATCTCTCGATCGGCCAGGAAGCGACCGCCGTGGGTGAGGCGTTCCTGCTGAATGCCGAAGATCACATCCTCGGATCACATCGCTCGCATGGCGAAATCCTCGCCAAGGGACTGAGCGCGATCCACCAGAGCAGCGATGCCGACCTGCACTCGATGATGAAGGGCTATTTTGATGGGCAATGCCTGAAGGTGGTGGAGCGGGATAAGCATGAAGACGCCAAGGACCTGGCCACGGACTTTCTGATCTACGGAGCGCTGGCTGAAATCTTCGGACGGGAAACGGGCATGAACAAGGGGCTGGGCGGATCGATGCATGCCTTCTTCCCGCCCTTGGGCATCCTGCCCAACAACGCCATTGTCGGCGGCAGCGCCGATATCGCGGTGGGCGCTGCGCTATACAAAAAAGTCAATCGGAAGCCGGGCGTGGTGATCGCGAACATCGGAGATGCTTCAGCGGGATGCGGTCCTGTCTGGGAAGCGCTCTGCTTCGCCACGATGGATCAATACAAGAAACTGTGGGATGAACCTTATCGCGGCGGCCTTCCGCTGATCATGAACTTCGTCAACAACTTCTATGGCATGGGCGGTCAGCCCGTGGGCGAGACGATGGGCTTTGGCGTTCTGGCTCGATTGGGAGCGGGCCTTGCCCCCGATCAGTTGCATGCCGAGCGTGTGGATGGATACAGCCCACTGGCCATGATCGACTGCATTCGACGCAAGAAGGAGCTTCTGGCGCGCGGCGATGGACCCGTGCTGCTGGATACGGTCACCTATCGCTTCAGCGGCCATTCGCCTTCGGATGCGAGCAGCTATCGCGAGAAGGCGGAAGTTGAAGCATGGCAGGCGTTCGACCCCCTGACCACCTTCGCCGACGAATTGCGGGAGGCCGGCGTGCTCAGCGCCGCGGACCTCGAGCGGATGCAGGCAAAGGTCGATGATCGAATCCTGCGCGCCTACAAGAAGGCCATCGATCTTGACCTGAGCCCCCGAGCCGATCTGAGGATGCCCGGCAACCTGCTTGAAAACGTGATGTTCTCCAACCAGACCGTTGAGAAGCTCGACGACCGGGAACCGGATGTGCTGATGCCGCTTGATGAGAATCCCCGCATCAAGCAGCTCGCATCGCGGCATCGCTCGGGACTGGATGAAAACGGCAAGCCCCTGCCCAAGAGCCGGTGCATCGCGATTCGCGACTCCCTGTTCGAAGCGATCATCGACCGCTTTTACCAGGATCCCACCCTGGTGGCCTACGGTGAAGAGAACCGGGACTGGGGCGGAGCGTTCGCGGTCTATCGCGGCCTGACCGAGGCTCTGCCGTATCATCGCCTCTTCAATTCACCGATCAGCGAGGCGGCGATCGCGGGCACGGCCGTGGGATACGGTCTTGCCGGCGGAAGGGTCATCGCTGAACTGATGTACTGCGATTTCATGGGCCGGGCCGGCGATGAGATTTTCAACCAGTTGGCCAAGTGGCAGTCGATGAGCGGCGGCCTGCTCCGAATGCCCGTGGTGCTCCGCGTCAGTGTCGGCTCGAAGTACGGCGCTCAGCACAGCCAGGACTGGACCAGCATGGTCGCCCATATCCCGGGCCTCAAGGTCGTCTTTCCCGCCACGCCGTACGACGCCAAGGGGCTGATGTATTCAGCACTGCTGGGCACCGACCCGGTCATCTTCTTCGAAAGCCAGCGGCTTTATGACATGCCCGAACTGTTCCATCCCGGTGGGGTGCCGCAAGGCCGCTATGAAATCCCGATCGGTGAGCCGGACATCAAGCGAACGGGCGGCGATCTGACCATGCTGACCATCGGCGCAACGCTGTATCGGGCGATCGATGCGGCGGCCGAGCTGCAGGATCGTTACGGTCTGAGCACCGAGATCATCGATGCCCGCTCCATCGTGCCATTCAACTACGAGAAGGTCATCGAGTCGGTGAAGAAGACCCGTAAGATCGTGTTGATCTCCGATGCGTGCGAACGAGGCAGTGCTCTGCATACCATGGCCTCGACCATCAATCGCCTGGCCTACGATGAACTCGATGCGCCTCCGGTGGTCGTCGGCGCGCGGAACTGGATCACACCGGCCGACGAAGTCGAGGACACCTTCTTCCCCTTCCCGTCAGACATTCTTGATGCCATCCACGAGCATGTGCTGCCGTTGAAGGGATATCGCGTTGTCCGCCCCACCGACACCGCCGAGTTGATTCGCAGGAATAAACTGGGCGTGTAAATCGCCGCCCGGGCGAATGTCCATGCCACATTGCGCCGGCATGGTCAGTATTGCGTCGGAGCCGCCTGGTCCTGGTGAAAATGACAGGCGACGGTATGACCTCGATCGGATTCGACGCCGCTGAGCGATGGACATTCCTCCACGCACCGTTTCATGATCCGGGTTTCCTTGCCGGCAATGGTCAATTCCACGGTCTGTTCTTCCTTGGCGTGTTCGGCCAATTGGCGCGTCAGCGGACAACGGATATGGAATGAGCAACCCGGAGGCGGATTGGCGGGGCTGGGTACCTCTCCGGGCAGGATGATTCGTTTACGGCCTCGCAGCGTTTCAGGATGAGGCGCGGCACTGAGCAAGGCGCGTGTGTAGGGGTGCCTTGGGTTCCGATACAGGTCGACTCGTTCGGCGTACTCAACAATCTTGCCCAGATACATCACCGCGATCTCATCACAGAAATGCTCGATCACCGCCAGATTGTGGGCGATGAACAGATAACTGAGCTGGCGTTCCTTTTGCAGATCGCGCAACAGGTTGAGAATCTGCGACTGAATCGATACATCCAGGGCGCTGACCGGTTCATCGCAGACGATGAAGCGCGGCTGCAACGCCAGCGCCCGGGCGATCCCGATCCGTTGTCGCTGCCCGCCGGAAAACTCATGAGGGTATCGATCGGCATGGGAGCCCTGCAGACCGACGGACTCCAGCAGTTCCTCGACCTTCGCATCCAGTTCATGGCCCTTGGCCAGCCGGTGAATCTGAAGCGGCTCGCTGATGATCCGGCCAACGGTCATGCGGGGATTCAACGAACTGACCGGGTCCTGAAAGATGATCTGCATCTGGCGGCGAAACCGCTTCATGGTCCGTCGATTGGCATCGAACACCGACTCGCCATCGAACATGACCTGCCCGCTGATTCTGGCCTCGGCCATGATCAGCCGAAGCAGGGTCCGGCCGACGGTCGACTTGCCGCAGCCTGATTCGCCGACAAGGCCGACGGTCTGCCGCTCCCTGACCTGAAGCGACACCCCATCCACCGCCTTGACATAACCCGCCACATGGCGGAGCACGCCCCGCTTGATGGGAAAGTGAGTCTTGAGATTGACGACGTCCAGCATGGGACGTCCACTGGCCGGGGTTGATGGCTCGGCCGGCTTGGAAGGTCGGGTGACTGTGGTCATATCAATCATTGCCGCGCCGATGGTCTGGGGCACCCCGGCCACATCGCTCGGCGTTACCTTGACTCCTCGGGGATTCGAATATAAAGCCGCGTTTCGCGCCCCGCCAGTCGGGTATACAGCGGAACACGCCCGCCGCGCTCGGCCACGGATAACTGACGCGCCAGTTCCTCGCGGGTCCGCACGGGCGTATCACCGACGCGCACGATCAACATCCCCGGCTCGATCGAGGCGTCCGCGGCGGCCGATCGAGGCGTCACCGACTGGACCAGCACTCCCGGGACGTTCTCACCAAACAATCCCAGTGCGTGGGCGGCGTCGATCTCCTGAAGCCCGATCAATCCGAGTTGATTGAGCAACATGCGGGGGGAAGCCTGATCAGGAAGGGTTCGATTCAGTTCCGACCGGGTCGGCAGACTGTCGGGCAGTCGCTTGAGGGTGACCTCCACCGATATCCGCTCGCCATCGCGAAGCAGTGTCAGACGAATGCGCGTGCCGGGCATCAGATCGGCCACGAGGTTGCGCAGTTCCTCATCGTAGAGCAGCGGCTGACCTTCGAACTCGATCAGCAGGTCCATTGGCTTCAAACCCGCCTCCGCCGCCGCCTGCCCCTCGAATACCTCATTGACCAGCACGCCGGGGCGATTGTGACCGAACCGGCGGGCTTCGTCGGCCTCGACTGTTCGAATCGATACGCCAAGAAAGCCCCGCTCGACCACCCCGTTGCGGATCAGTTGATCGGCCACATAAGTGATCCGTCCGACCGGTATGGCAAAGCCGACGCCCGCGAACGTGTTGTCACCGGTGCGCGGCCTGATGGCCGTATTCATCCCCACGACCTGCCCCAGGACGTTGGTCAGCGGTCCGCCCGAATTTCCCGGATTGATCGCCGCGTCGGTCTGGATGAAGTTCTCGTAGCCGCCCATCGAACCGATGAACCGCCGGGGGTGACGACCGGTGGCCGATACGATCCCCTGGCTCATCGAGAACTCATAACCAAAGGGTGAGCCGAAGGCGAAAACCAGGTCACCCTGTTCAGCCGGCGCGGTGGCGACCACCGCTGGAATCAGGCGCGCGCTGACTTGCAGGACCGCGATATCCGTACGGGCATCCGAACCCAGCAGGCGCGCCGGCGCCTCCTGGCGATTGCGGAACCGCACGCGAATCTCATCGCCATTGGCCACCACATGATGATTGGTGATCACCACATCCTGGCGCCGATCGCCATCAACCATTCGATAAACCCAGCCCGAACCGCTGGTCAACTCCTGGATGCCCGATGGTCGCCCTCCACGTGTCCCCAAACCGTCCATGTCCAAAGAAGTCCCGAAAACTCGAATATGGACCACGCTCTCCTCGACCGCCTGGGCCAGCGTCCGGAACGACTCGCTCAGTGCCACCATGTGAAACTGGTCAGCCGAAAGCTCTGCGCGGCTACGCTCGGTCGCCGCCTGCCGGGAGGCGAACTCCATCCGTCTGGCCGCCCAGGGCCCGGCGACCGAAACCGCGATCGCCGTGATCAGAATCAACCAACCAGGACCAGACCAGAATCGCCGACGTTGATCCACCATGCATCATTCCTGAAAGTGGCCGCACTCCCTCGCACCCGACCGATTCTACCGCCGTGGAAGCATAGCTGAGCCCATCGTGTCGGTCTTGTTATCGCAAACCGATCCCGCGGGCATCAAGTGTGCCTCGATTTTCAGCCCTCATACCAGACGATGGAGGTTTCGCCGCCGCGCTCACATTCCGCGTGATGGAAAAGCACAGTGCATGGAAAGCGATCCCCATGATGTACCCGCTGGCAAGGAGATGAACCGGCCCCTGAGCCGTGTGCTGGCGGCCAATCCACCAATAAGACTTTTCTTTCCCTTGATCTGACTGTGGGTATTTTGCCCGTTTCGCGCCCCGCTTGCACAAAGTCAGGGCAACCTCCGAGCCGCCGCGCAGCCGGGGATCGGGCGAGAATTCTCCAATGTCCACGCTTGGATTCTTAATCATAATACCTTGCCAGTACTAAATTTGATAAGCGGATCGTGTCGGGCTAGCGCCACGGAATGCCCTATGAAGCGGAGGGCGACTCCATTTTGCCCTGTTCACGGCATCGATCTTGCTGACCCACTCACATCAGCGATCGACGATGACTCAGAATTATCTGACGGTCGAACCCCCGATTTTCGACCTGCGTACCTTGCATTACGACCGTGGAGTTCACCGATGAGAAAGGCCAAGCCCATGACGAACCGTAAGGCTTCCAAGTCGATCCGCAATGCCAAGTCGAACACGGATCATCCGGCTTGTCCGATGGCTCAAACCGCCAGAGCAAGTGAATTGCTCACCGATTCCGGGCCGGGACGGGCGCTATGGAGTGTCGCCACGGTCATGGCGTCGATCGTCTCAGGCCGGGCATCGGCCAGTCGGCATGGCTCACTGGATGCATCCGCTGACAACTCGGCCATTTCGGCCATATAGCCCCCAAGGTCGATGAAAGTGCCCGCGTTACCCCACGGCGCGAGCGGAACCGCCGGCCGTGACGGCGATCGCGATCGATCCCGATGCCACCACGCACCACAGCCCCCACGTCGTCGCGGCGTGGAAGGGATAATCCCGCCACGTCCATCGAACGCTGATTCCCGCAAGCCCCAGCAGCACCAAACCCAGCGGAACGCTCAGATACCACGGGACCGCCATGCCGGCCACCCATTGCTCGAATCCCCATTCGATCAATGCATCCTGCAACGCCAGCCAGAGTGGAATCAAGATGCTCAGAAGAATGAGGATCGTCAGGAACGGCCACCGCCCCCAACGCCAGGACCGAGGGTAAAGCCCGATCGTGGCCAACTCCGAGTAAAGCCCGAACAGGCTGGCCAGCACCACCGATGCCCCCGCCATGATCGGCAGAAGATCGCGCAGCTCCCTGGATCCGGGCATGGCCGGCAGCATCACCACGTTGACCATCAGGAAAGCCCAACCGATCAGCAGCCGCAAGCGCGACCCGCGCGACGAACTCGACCACGGCTGCACCATGGCCAGAAGCAGCCACCATGTCCACGGCAGGAGAAAAATCAGTATCCAGAGGAATTGACGACCGAGCTGCGCCAGCAGGTGCGAGACCTGGTCTCCGCCCGGGCCTCCGAAACGCTGCGCCCAACTCACCCACGGATTCCCCCCCTGATCGAAGACGTAAACCGCCCACGGCAGCGCCATCAAGACCCCGATGATCAATGCCGCCAGCAATCCCAGAAGGTGACCGATGCGTCCCGGGCAGATCACCAGGATCACCAGGACCCCGGGAACGATATACGCCAGCGCCGCCGAGCCCCACACCAGTTGAGCCGCGCCCATCGCCAGCCCGCAGAGCGTCCACCCGATGAACTGGCGTTCGACCGACGGCGAAGGACGCAACGGACGGATCGCCCAGAGCGCCGCGGCCACCGAAAGCAGGTACAGCCCCACGAAGGCACTATCCATCGTGGCCATCCGCCCCTGCTGAATCACCAGCGGATTCGCCATGTAGATCAATCCGGCCAGCAGCGCCGTGAGCGAACCGCCGATCGAGTGACCGATCCAATACACGGCGGCCACGGCCAGCAAGGTCATCAGGACACTGACCAGGCGCGCCCCGTAAATGCGCCATTCGTCCTCCAACGAGCCGAATACCGCTTCAAGACGATGCCACATCAAGAGATGCAGCCATGTCACTCCGGGTGCCTTATCCAGTTGCTTCTGGCCATCGAGCGTCGGTGCCAACCACTGGGGAGCATCTTCCACACTTCGCGTGTAGGACTCGGTCGAGATGGCCAGAGCCTCCCGTTCCGCTGGATGAACCACCGGAGGGCGGCCAAGCGTGGGCAGGAGGCACGGAATCGATAACAGGAGGACCAGGAGCAACCCGATCCAACTGATCCATCCGCCGGAACGAGGCGAATCGGAGCCCGCATCGCCATCAAAGCGGGCTGAATCGATCTCTGAAGATGAGGATTGCGCAAGCACCAACTCCAGTTTATCGTCCCAAGTCGAATCGGATTACCCGACACGGGCGACAGGTACTGGTGCGCGGCTCGCCCCGGTTGGCCCGAAGAACGTTTCGGCTCGCCTTTCGATGTGCATGGCGGGAACTCGAGCGTCCGAAAGACAGGCGGATCGCGCCAGCCGAACACCCCCGATGGTCCCCGGTGTCGAGTCATCGAATCCGCCGATTCCGCCCCTACGCGCTGGCCGACAGTCGAGACTGGCTATTGATCCGACCGGCGGTCATGGATGCGGCATGCGAGGGAAGGTGTCCGGCCATGCGCGACCCGGCGGCAGCGCCGGACGTGGATATTGGATCACCGGCGATCGCCGTCTGATCGGGCTCCTTACGCGGATCGACCGAATCGCCATCGGTTGCCGAGGATTCCTCGGCGTTGCCTCCCTGTCGCATCATGATCTCCCAGGTCTCGCGCTCGAACTGAAGCAACTGGATCGGCTCCTCGGCGAGGTCCGGATTCTTCTGGAGTCCGCATTCGACCAGTTGCTTGTAGATGTAGGTGTAAAGCGAGCTGAGTCGTTCGCAGAGTTCCGGGGCGATCTTGTGGTTGAGACTCGTTGAGAGTTCCAGCACGATCTTCTTGGCCCGGCTCATCGCGTTGTAGCTGGCCTCAAAGTCCTTCCTGCGCAATGCTTCCTGGCCCTGACGGGCGAAACGGATCGCGCCGTCATACAGCATCAGCCTCAGTTCCTGTGGACCGGCGGTGAGAATCCGCGTGCGAAGATAAGGATTGACGTTCGCTCCGGCCATGGCTTCCTCTCGACTTGCCCTCACCCTTCAAACCCGATCCCGCAATCGACTTACGGGAGCCTCGACCCTTCAGATATCGGCCCGGCGGAGTCGCGGATTTAGCAATGAATCCGATCACCGTCCGTTGTTGTCGCGTCGCATCGGCTGGATGAACTGAATCTGGCCCAGGGAAGTCTGTTGCTCCTGAAGCCGGGCCAGGGTCTGCTCCATCTGATTGAACTGTGCCTCGAGCCGAAGCCTTCGCGCGGCCAATCGCTGATCCATCGCCTTGATCCGGTCTTCGTTCTGGCGAAGCTGTGCCGAGAGCGTGTCGTTGCGGCGAAGAATCGGCCCGTCGGCATCCGTGAGCCTGCCCAGCAGCTCATCCATGGCCACCGCGACACCCCGACCCACCAATCGGATATCCGTCGATCCCCCCTCGCCCTGCTCGGTCTTCCGCATCGTGAAAAGACGCATGACGGCCTGATGATCGTTGGCCAGCGCGGCGTTGAAACGTTCGGCATCGAACTCCACTTTGCCCGCCGAACCGATCCGGATGCCGACCTGCGCGGGCATGGTGAACTGGCCATCCACATCGCGATTGACGCTGTTGAAAAGCTGATTGATGCTTGCGCGGGTTCGCATCAGGGCCGAATCGCCCATCAGCAAACCGCGCTGCTCGTTCTCCTTGTCGTATTGGTCATACTTATCGAACGTCTCGAACACGGCGTTGGCCGCATCAACGAAGGCACTGACCGCCTCGGTCGTCTTGGAGTCATCGCGGTTGATCGACACCGTGATGGGCGTATCCCCGGCCTGCTTGAGGTCGAGCGTCACACCGGGGATGGCATCACGAATGGTATTGGAGTTTCCGCTGATCACCAAGGCCGTGGCCGGATCGGCCGAACCGTAGAACAGGGCCGCGTTGGAGGCCCGGGCCATCGTCGTGATGCCCAGGTTCGCCCCGTGGTCATCGATGAGGAACGCGCCGCTCAAGCCGGAGCGCGTGGACTGGAGCGAAAGCCGAAACGGATTCTGGCCCGAGCCATCGTTGATGATGGACGCTCGAACCGGCGCCCCGGCATTGTTGATCCGATCCGTGATGTGCTCCAGCGTGGCTTTTCTGGCCACCTCGCTTGTCTGAATCACACCGCCCTCCACCGTTCGGTCGATCAGCCCCAGGCTTTCGGCCACGGAAGAGCCGTTGATGGCCTCGATCCTGAACGTCGAATCCCCGGAGGTCGAATCCGTGAAGCGCAGTCCGGTCGCCTGACCATCGATCTGTGCCGTGACCTTGCCTCCCGTGGTCGTCTCAATGCGATCGAACAATTCCTCAAGCGTGCGCAGTCCCCGGACATTGATCTGATAGCTACTCCCATCGGCCGTATGGAAGCGAAGGTCATCGCCCTGCGCAAGGCCCTTGACGCCTTCACCCCCGTTGAGGTCGGCCAGTTCGGTGGATTGGAGCAGCGAGGCCACGCCGAGGTTCACCACGGTCTGCGAACTTGCTTCAATGGACTTACCGGGCGCGGCGGCCGACCCGACGATGCCCAGATCGGCGGCCGATGAGCCGCTGATGTCCTCGATTCGAATCGCGGTGGACTTGAGCCCGTGATCTTCGATGATCAGGCCGTCGCCCTGGTCATTGATCCGGGCAAAGACGTTGATGCCCCCGGTATTGATCGCGTTGATGACATCGCCCAGCGTCCTGATGCCTTCATTGCGAAGATCGACGATGGTGCTCTGGCCGCTGGAATCGATGATGCGCATCTGGCCGCGATCGATCCCGCGACCGCTGAACAGTTGATTCAACCCAACCCCCTGGCCGATCTGGGCGCGCTGCAAATCGCCGCCCTGATGCGTGCTTCGAGTGCTGGAACCGGCCAGGCCCAGGTCCAGTGCCGCCGTGCCGTCCACATCATCGACCGATATCGTTCCGCTGGTCGATCCTGTGGTGTCGGTCAGAAGCAACGATGTCTGATTGCCGGCGATCGAGGCCGTCACACCCGCACCGGCATCATTGATCAGGCGAATGACATCATCCAAGGTCCGGGCACCACTCAGGTCCACGGCCGTGCTGTTGCCCAGTCGATTGGTGATCTGAATCGTTCCACCGACCATGGGGTTGAGGTTGTCGCTGGTCGAGGTTGACTGGGTGGTTGAAAAATCCAATCCGAGATCGGCCATCATCGATGAGCCGTTGGCATCGCTGAAGCTGAAATTACCACCGCCGGAGGTATGGTCGCGCGCCACCAGGGTATCGCCCCGCACTTCCAGCGAAACCCGACCACGCGTCGCCGCGTGAATGGCCGAGGCCAGTTCACCAACGGTCCTGGCGTGATCCAGATCGACCTGATAAGTCTGGCCGGCGCGGGTGGTGATCGACAGATCAGGACTGCCCGCTTCACCGTTACCCGAAACGCCCATGCCCGCAAGAAGGCTTGATAGCCGAGTGGCTTCGTTGAGCGGTTGATTGGGCTGACCGAAGCTCACCCCTCGGCCACCGTTGAGGTTGCCAAGCAGGCGGCTTTCCAGCGAGCCGATCAGGCGCAGGCCCTCAAGATCAGCCCCGGCCGACGCCGCCGTGCCCCGCAGACCCAGATCGACCGCCGCCCTCGAACCGTTGATCGCCGCAACCGAGATCGGCTGCCCGCCGCCGCCGGCATCGCTGAGAACCAGCCCCGTGCCTTCGGCGTTGAGCGCCGCCGTGATCGAGTTGTTGTCGGTGTGGCCGTTAATGGCATCGATCACCTGTCCGATCGTGCTCAGGCCGGCAAGATCGATCTCAAATCCATGCCCGCTTCCATCGGTGATTCGCAGATCGTTGGTGCCGCTTGAGGTCGTTCGGACGCCGAGCCCTTCATTGAGCTGACTCAGCCTCGATTCTTCGGTCAGAAAGCGAATCCGCTCGCCCGATACCGTGCTCTGAGCTTCGTTGATCAGCAACCCGAGGTCCGAGGCCGTTCGACCACTGCCCACTTCCCGAACGACCAGGTTGGAAAGCGTCTGGCCGGTCAGATCGGCCAGTTGCAGGCGATCGCCATCCAGCGAGGCCCGCACATCGATACCCGTGGCGTTGTTGATCCGGCTCAGGACATCCTCAAGGCTCAGCGCGGTGGAAAGGTCCACGACCGCTGATCGTCCGGCCCGGTCGGTGATCGAGATTCTTCCACGCGCCACACCTTCGCCGCCTCGCAGGTCGGCAAGGGCGATGGGCGGCTTGAGCGAGGCCTCAGCGCTTTGGAACGTCAGTTTGCCGTCGGCGACGGCGGTCGAGTTACGGTCGGCCAGGCCGCGCGATACCGAACTCTGGCTGCTGACCAGTTGCTTGACCGTGAACGAATGGGTGCCGATGGGTGCCTGGGCCGTGGCCGTGACGCCCAGCGCTTCGGGGCGGCTGCTGCTGGCCGACCTGACATTGAATGTCTGTGCCCGTGAAAGGTTGAACGCCGCGTTCTTGAACGCCAGAAGTTTGGCATTGATCTCCTGGAAGGCCGTCTGCTGCTCGGTCAGGCGGGCGGACCGCCTCTGAATCATCAGCTTCGGCCGCGACTCCAGGGCAATCAGTTGATCGATGATATCGCCGGTGTTGATGCCGCTGATCAGGCCGACGCTGCTGGTGATCTGTCCCATGATCCCATGTTCCCAAGGCAAAGTTGACCATCGCCGCATCGCGGCGGCTGGACCGCAAGACGACCACGCCCACGGCGCGGCCATCCTTTAGTTTCAATCGTCCAGTCCCGATGCCACCGCCCGATCGCCCGCGGCCCCTGTCCGGTTATCGGCCAGTTGATCCGGGCGCTTCATCGAGAGCCACTTCAGGCGGCGCAATACTGAGAACGGAACACCGTGTGTCCCCTGCGGACCACGGACCGATAACATCACGCCCTTGCCGCGCAGCGCACGCGGAAGGGGCATTCGCCTGGTTCCCGAAGAGCCGACAAGCCGGCAATCACCGATCCGGAATATCTCGACGCGCCGGGCGGGATGCGGACCAGGGTGCCGAGCATCTCACATGAGGCCCGGTCACCTGCCATCGTAAAAGGTGCCCAAACCGCCGGGCCGATGTCCGTGACCGCCGTTCACCCTGAAGTTGGCCGACCATCGATTCTCCTGGCGATGTCGGCCGAATCACATCCACGCGGAGCGGCGGCGTCAATCCCCCCACTGGCCAGGCCGTCGCCCAAGCCATAGACTCTAATTCGTCCATCAGGATTTTCCGATGCCCGCAAACCCAACCCCGACAAGCCAGAAAACGACCTCCACCGGTCTGGATACCTACCTGCGCGACATCTGGCGGTCGATTCGAAGCATCGCGATCGGCATGCGGATCACGCTCAAGTACATGTTTTCCCGGACGGTAACGATTCAATATCCCTTCGAGCGATTGGCGTTCGCCCCGCGATATCGGGGCATTCATGAGTTCGAAGCTGAGAAGTGCATCGCCTGCAACCTATGCGCCAAGGCGTGCCCGGTGGACTGCATGTACATCGATGCCACCGCTCCGCGAAAGATCGACCCCAAGACCCAGAAAGCCGGGGGCGGCGAGCTTGTTCGTTTCGCAATCGACTATCAGAAGTGCATGTTCTGTGCCCTCTGTACTGAGCCATGCCCGACCGAGTGCATCCACATGGGGAAGAATCATGACCTTTCGGCCTACAGCCGCGATGACATGATCGTGGAGTTCACCGACCTGGACAAACAGGGTTTACGGACGCCGATTCCTTTGTGGATGAAGCGCAATGCGGACTCCATTCCCTGGGTCGGCGCTGAGTTGGAGCGGGTGCAGCGAGGCGAACTGGCCACCAAAGAAGCCGATATCCGGCCGACCTGACCGCCCGGGCGGGCGGGTTTCAATCCCCTTGCGGAGCCACCGCACCGGCCAAATCCCGAAATTTCGGCGTCCGGGGGCTTGCCTTTACCACGAATTGCTGGGAAACTAACAGGAGGTTGGCACGGATGGCCAACCCATGACCGGTGTCAACCTGCGGACGTCCGCGCCGCTGGGATGACCGGTTGCTTCTTCCCGCGGCGAAACACGGACGATCGCATGTCGAAAAAGCAGGATGCGACAAACCCTGAGCTGGCATCTCCCAAGCTGTTGAAGGTTGTCTGCTGGAGTCTGGCCCTTTGCCTCTGGCTGCTGGTCAGCCTGGCGCTGGTCAGCTTCCATCCCGCCGACCCGCCGGGTTATTCGATGTGGCCGGTACCGGAACGGATCCATAACTGGATCGGCCAGGCCGGGGCGGTGGTCTCCCATACCACCCTGAGCCACATCGGACCGGGTGCCTGGATGCTTCTGCTGGCCGGTGGTTCACTGCTCTGGGCATGTTGGCGCGGCGGACTGGACCAATGGTCGTATCGCGTGGTCGGGCTGCTCCTTGCCGCCTGGTCCATCAGCACGCTGGCGGCGTGGTGGAATATCGATCCTTATCAGTTCCCTGAAGGGCCCGGCGGCTATCTCGGGGTCATGACCGCCCACTTTCTGGCCCCCCGGTTCGGCGAAGTCGGCACGCCCCTGCTGCTGATGGCCGGCTTCCTCGTGGGCATGATCGTCTGGGCGGATTACCTGCTGGTCGCCCTTGGCCGCCGGATCAGCGCCCAGCGCGACAGCCTGCCACACCTGTTCGCGCTGGCTGAGGGGTTGGCCGCGCTGGTTGCGGCGCCGTTTCGCGTCGTCTGGGCGGGGCTCAGCCGCCTTGCACGCTCAACGGAACGCAAGGCCGCCCGAGCGCACGATCTGGACGACGGCCCGGAAACGCTCGATGGCAAACCTTCGAGGGCGACCGGCGCTGCGCGCTGGAGCGAATCGGTCGATGGTCCGGAACCGGAAATCGGTGAGATCGACGAAGCCGACCCGGGCGACGATGAAGCGGTCGAGCCCGAGAGTGAACCGGAAGAGGAACCGGCGCACGACCCGGCAGGAACCTTCGCCCAGTCCCGGCGCGCGGTGGACCTCGATGAGCTTCGATCCAAGATCAAGCAACTGCCGATCAACTTCGCACCCAAGAAAGAGGCGGGCAAATCGAAACTGCCCCGGGAAGTCGATCTGACCGGTTACCAGTTCCCCAGCATCGACATGCTCGCCGAGCCGGAGACCAACTTCAACGCGGAGATGGAGCAGATCGTGCGCGAGCAGGCGCTGCAGCTTGAATCGGCCCTGCTGCAATATCGGATCGAGGGTGAAGTGGTCGGCATCGACTCGGGCCCGGTGATCACGCTGTTCGAGGTTCGCCTGGCGCCGGGAACCAAGGTCAATCGGATCAACAACATCGCCAGCGACATCGCCCGAGCCCTGAAGGCCCAGAACATCCGCGTCGTGCCCAACAGCGCGGGCAAAGACACCATCGGCATCGAAGTGCCCAATCTCAAGAAGGAAAAGGTCCGCCTCAAGGAATTGATGACCGTCGATCCGGAGGGTGTGGGCAAGATGAAGCTGCCGATGTTCCTGGGCAAGGATGGATCGGGCAATCCATTGATTCAGGATTTGGCCAGCATGCCCCACATGCTCATCGCCGGCACCACCGGCTCAGGCAAGAGCGTGTGCATGAATTCGATCATCATGTCGTTCCTGTTCACCCGCCGGCCCGATGAGCTGAAGCTGGTGCTGGTCGATCCGAAGATGGTCGAGATGAGCCTGTTCAAGGATATCCCGCACCTGATGTGCCCGGTGGTGACGGAGATGGCCAAGGCGGCATCGATCCTCGAATGGGCCGTGACGAAGATGGATGAACGTTACGAACTGCTGCTTGAAGCCGGTGTGCGGGATATTTCCGGCTACAACGGCCTGACCTGGGAGCAACTCAAGGAGCGGATCAACCCATCGGACGAGGATGAGGAAGCCCGAATCCCGCGCAAGCTGCCGTACATGGTGCTGATCATCGATGAGCTGGCCGACCTCATGATGACCAACAAGGAGGTGGAGAGCTACATCGTCCGCATCGCGCAGAAGGCGCGGGCGGTGGGCATTCACCTGATCCTGGCCACGCAGCGGCCGCAGGCCAACGTGGTGACCGGCCTGATCAAGGGCAACATGCCTTGCCGCGTTTCCTTCCAGGTGTCCAGCGCGCTGGATTCCCGCATTGTGCTCGACCAGAAAGGTGCGGAACTGCTGCTGGGCCAGGGCGACATGCTCTTCCTTTCGCCGCGCTCCCACAAGCTTGCCCGGGCACAGGGCACGCTGGTCGATGACATGGAAATTCGCAAGGTGGTCAAGTTCCTGACCACGGTGGCCGAGCAGAACTTCGAGCCGCAACTGGTGCAGATTCGTTCGGCCGGAGCCGATCAATCCGAGCTGGCGGATAAGGATGAGCTTTTCGAGGATGCGGTCAGGATCGTTCTCGAGTCACAGCGCGGCAGCGTCTCCCTGCTGCAACGCAGGCTCTCGATCGGCTATTCCCGCGCCAGCCGACTGATCGAGCAGATGGGCATGGCCGGCATTCTCGGTGACTACAAGGGCTCGCAGGCCCGCGAGTGCAATCTCACGCTTGAAGAATGGGAGGCGCTCAAGGCCCAGGCCGCGCAGGACACCGCCGTGGAAGTCACCGGAAGCGAAGGGGAGGAAGATGCCGATGAAGAGGCGCCCTTCGACACGGACGAAGACTACGAACTTGACGAGGATGAAGAGCTGACCTCGCACACAGCCCGATGATGGTTACGAGCCGACCCCCGTCATCGACCGGATGAACTCGATCTCGGCGGGATCGTACGGCGTTCCATCCATGCGGAAGATGTCGTGAAACCAGCGTGCCGGCTCGGGCGGCGCTTCGCCAGGCCCAAGCCAATCGCCCCGGGCCAAGCGCTCTTCAAGCGCCTTGACCGTCTCCCAGTTGAAATGCGTCTGGCTTCCACCGGCCACGAGACCCCAATTCAGGCAGCCGACGCCGCGCTCCCGGAATATCGGCAGGCTGAATTCGAACGTCGTCCCCAGTTCCCTGGCCATGTACTCGGTGCAGAGCAGCGGCCGGCCGGGATGTTCCCTGGTCAGACGATCGATGGTCGCTCGGAGTCGGTCGCCCTGATAACCGTGAAACGTGATCACATCCGATCGCGCCGCGTTAAGGGCGATATTGGCCGCGCCCACCGAACCATCGAGGCAGGCGGTCAATGGCTGGGACGGCCCGGCGGCTCGCGCCCATGCCCACGTCCGCTCGAGCAGGAAGCGTGATCGGTCACCGTTTCCGCTCTGGCCCGCCTCGTTGTAAAGATCCCAGAGCAGCACGCGCTGATCGTCTCCAAAGGTGGTGAGCACGCCGCTGATATACGCCCGCAGACGTTCGATGATGCCCTCGCCCACATCGCCGCGCGCGATTCGCTCAACGATGGTTTGTCCCGGACTATGCACCCATCCGCAGTTGTGAACTCCGCGGACCGGCGGCGGTTGGGGCCCATAAGCCGGTTCGGGACGATGGCAATCATCAAACAGAACCAGGATGGCCCGCATGCCGTGACGATCGAGCAGCTCAAGCACGTGACGCATCCGCCGGATCATGCCATCACGATCGTGATGCCACACCAGATCGTGAAGGTAGATGCGCATGAGATTGAAGCCGAGGCTCGATGCCCAGCCAAGCTCCAACTCGATCCGCGCCGGATCGAAAGTCGATTCGCTCCACATCTCGATCTGGTTGACCGCCGTGGCGGGGATATAGTTGCAGCCGACCGGCCACGGAATCGTGGCCATCCAATGTTTCGCTCGCTCCGGCGTCCAACGACTCACGCCCAGGACTCCGCACCACCGGCGATCACATTCTCCATCCGCAGATCTTCAACATCATCGCTGATGATCGGTTCACGGGCATCGGGCTCAAGGAGTCGCAGGCTGATGTTGCGCAGGCTGATTTCACGCACATGCCGGAGATAGAAGCCATACGAAGGCAATTGCTTGTCCGAATCGCGCGTGAACATGTTGATTTCCGGATAGCGATCGCTGTGTTCAGGCACCTTTTCGAGTATGTCCTCCGTCCGCACGCCGCCAACATGTTCGATATCGATGTTCTCAAGTTGGACTCGCCGGACATGTCGGCCGGGATAGCCGGTGATCGAACAACTGTAAGGACCGGCCTGGCGGGCGTGGACATTGCGGATGCTGATGTCTTCGATCATCCCTTCGGGCGGGTCGGCCTCATCCAAGCGACGATCAAGCCGATTGCCCAGCTTGATGAATATCGGCGCGAAGACACGCTCGACCAGCAGGCCATCGATATGGACATGCCGCATCACGCCACCATCGACGCACTCGAGGGCACAGCCGGTGATGACGGGCCGGCCTTCGGGGTAACCGGCCATCGGCGAAGCGCGGCGTGACGGGGAAACGATGCAGTTGCTCACCCGGATATTCTCAAACCCACCGACGGACTCGGTTCCGAACTTGATGCCGTGGCAGTTGGAGCGGAACCGGCAATTGCTGACCAGAATATTGCGACAACCCATCGGTCCGGTGCTCTTGAACACCATGGCATCGTCGTGGCTGTCGATATCGCAATCGCTGATCAGCACCTCGCGGCAGCCGTCGATATCCAAGCCATCGTTGGTCTTATTGCCATGATTCCAAACATCAAGCCCGGTCAGCCGAACCCCTTCGCACGCCAGGTATTGCTGCATCCATGATCCGGCACTACGCAGGGTCACATCCCGAACCTGTACATCCCGGCAGTCGATGAACTGAAGATTCTGTGGATGCGCTTCGTTGCCGCCGGATTCGCGAATCTGGCCACCACAGCCGCCATCGCCATCAATGGTGCCCGGCCCCGTCACCGCGATGTGTTCACATTGACTTGCCCCGACCATACGCCTCGGCCCCGCGCGTCGCGAACGGACCACGCCCGCCTCGACCGGCGACCATGCGGGATAGTCGGCTGGGTCATTGGTACCCAGCAGCGTTGCGCCCATCGCCAGATGCAATTCCACGCCCGAACGCAGCCAGACCGTCCCGCACCGCCATCGGCCAGGCGGAATCACCACCCGTCCCCCCGTCGATCGAACGCTGTCAATCGCGGCCTGAATCGCCGCGGTGTTGATGGTTTGGTCGGGAGTCGCGCCGTGGTCGGTGATTAGAACCTGCATGTGGGCGAGTATATCGGAGCGCGGCCGACTCCCGCCTCGCACCGGCCACCGACACGCGGATTACATCATCACCGGACCGCCACTCCCTCCGCCCATGCCACCACTCGCTGGACTTCCGGGGGTTCCGGGACTTCCGGGGGCGGGGGCGGATTGGCGGGTAACCAGGCCCATGGCATCGTCCACCTTCCGCATGAGGTCGAGGTAGTCCATCTGGGCGTTCTGGAAGTTGCGAATGGCGATATTGAGCGTGACCGCCTGCTGCAATTCCTGAAGCTTCCGCTTCTCGGCGACTTCGATCGGCCGGCCGGTCATCTCTTTTTCCGCCAGCTTCTCGATGTGCTGGTTCATCTCGTTGACCAGTCGTTGGGCATCGGAATTCCGGGACATTTCGCTGGTGACCTGCTGCAATCGCTTGACGGCGGGGTGCTCCTTGAGCAGTTCACCCAGTTCTTTGGCCGCTTTGGTGATGGCTTCTTCCTGACTCATGATCGATACCACCTTGTCCTTTTCTTCATCACGGGAAATCCGGGTCATTGATCGAACCCCTGGGGGACAAGGTAGCATAGAACCGGCGCGGGTGGTATACCCAGCGGCCACAGGAGCCTTTAGTGATGGAAAACCGGTTCTCGGAGCGAATCATCTCGCATGTCGCCAGCCGTCGATACGAGCCGCGCGGCATCGAGCCGCTCGCCGAGGAATTGGGCATCGCCGAGTCGGACCGCGAGGATTTTTTCCAAGCCGTCAAGTCCATGATCAAGGCCGGTCATGTGGTGATGAGCTCCAAACGCGCGGTGACGCTCCCGCCGCCGGGGCCCGAGGTGCTGGGCACCTTCCGCAAGCACCCGCGCGGCTTCGGTTTCATCACCCCGGATTCACCGCTCGAGCACGGCGATCTGTTCGTCCCGCCGGGCAATGTCGGCAAGGCCATGAGCGGCGATCGTGTGCGGGCTCGAACGGTTCGCATGCAGGGCAGACAGGGCCGGTCGGACCGATCGCCCTATGTCGGACGGATCATCGAGATCATCAAGCGGGGCGAGCACCGGTACACCGGAAATCTGATGCGTCGGGGCAAGGCGTGGGTGGTCGAAGTCGATGGCCGGGGCATGTCCGAGCCGATCATCATCGGCGATCCCCATGCCAAGGATGCCCGTGAAGGCGACAAGGTCGTGGTGGAGTTGATCGAGTTCGGTGGTTCGCGAGAGGCCCATGAGGGCGTGATCGTGGATGTGCTTGGCCGCGCCGGCGAGGTCGATGTCGAGACGGCGGCGGTCATCCGAAATTACCACCTGCCCGGTGAGTTTCCAGAAGAAATCTTCGCCGAGGCGCGCGAGGTGACCGCAAGGTTTGATCCGGACGACTTGCAGGATCGGGAAGACCTTCGCCAGTCCCTGATCATCACCATCGATCCACCCGACGCCCGGGATTTCGACGATGCCATCAGCATTCGCCGACTCAACCCGGACACGGATCACGCGGCCTGGGAGCTTGGCGTCCATATCGCCGATGTGTCGTACTTCATCAAGGCCGGGCGCGCACTGGACAACGAGGCGAAAGAGCGAGGCAACAGCGTTTACCTGCCCCGGAAGGTGATTCCGATGCTTCCGGAGATTCTTTCCAACGGGGTCTGCTCGCTTCAGGAGGGTGTAGCGCGATACACCAAGACCGCGTGGATTCGTTACGACGCCGCGGGCCAGGTGGTCGGCGAGCGTTTTTCCCGATCGGTGATCCACTCGGCCAAGCGGTTGACCTATCTGGAGGCCCAGGCGCTGATCGAAGGAGACACCAAGAAAGCCCGCGAACACGCACGCACGGAGCCGAATTATCAAGACGATGTGATCTCGGCCCTGAAGCAGATGGATGAACTGGCCCGCATCCTGCGCAAGCGAAGGCTTCGGGACGGGATGATCGTGCTCAATCTGCCCGAGGCCGATCTGGTCTTCGATGAAGATGGCCGCGTGATTGACGCTGTCCCGGAAGATGATGCCTTTACCCATACGATCATCGAGATGTTCATGGTCGAGGCCAATGAGGCATCGGCGAGGCTGTTTGATCGGCTGGAACTGCCAATGATCCGCCGAATCCATCCCCCCCCACCGGCAACGGATACGAGCGAATTACGGAATTTCGCCCGGGTGGCCGGATACAACATCCCCGCCCAGCCGTCGCCCGCCGAGCTTCAGGCACTCTTGGATTCGGTTCGGGGAAAGCCGACCCAGCATGCCGTCCACCTCGCGGTGTTGCAGACATTGAGCCGCGCTGAATACTCCCCGCTTCCGGTCGGGCACTTCGCACTGGCCAGCGAACACTACAGCCACTTCACCAGCCCGATTCGACGCTATCCGGACCTGATCCTGCATCGTGCCATTGATGCGTGGTTCGATCTGTGCAAGCAGGAGGGCATCGATCAACGTGAACGGCCGCGGAAGAAGCTCAACTGGCCGGCGCTGGGCAAGAAGCTTGGGGAAGACAAACGGCTGCTGGATGACAACGCACTGGTGACGCTCGGGCGGCACTGCAGCGCCACGGAACGGAACGCGGAGGCGGCGGAGCGGGACCTTCGAACTTACCTGGTTCTGGAACTGCTGGCCCAGAAAACGGGCGAGGAGGCCGAGGGAACGGTGACCGGCGTCACGGGCCAGGGTGTTTTCATCCAACTGGATAAGTACCTGGTCGATGGCTTTGTCGAGGCTGACTCGATCCAGGCCATCGGCGACGGGCGGGAGCGGTTTCGGATCAACCCCCAGACCGGCGCCCTGACCGGTCAGCGGTCGGGGGCGTCGATCCAGATCGGTGACCGCATGGCCGTACGGATCGATCGGGTCGGTCCGCGGGAGCGCCTGCTGCAACTGGCCATCATCAAGGCGCTGCGTGAGCCGGGAGGGAGTCGGACGGCCGCCAAGGGGAAAAAGCCCGACAAGAAAGCGCGGCAACTTCAGGCCGTGCGTAAACGTAACAGGAACAAGAATCGGAAACGATGACCTCCGCGGCGGTTACGCACCTTTTGCGGGCCGGGCGTGGACGATCGCCTACCATAACGCTGGTACGCGAAACGGCCGCCCGATCGATGGGCAAGGTCGGATGAGTTACCTCAGCAGGAGCCGAGAATGATTACGCCTGTTCAGTCCAAAACCACGAACCGGGCCACCACTGACCTCAGGTTGCTGGTCGCGGCGGCAGGTCTCTGTTTCCTGCTCGCGACGTCCATGGCCCATGCCGCACAGCAACCGGCCGCGCCAACGGTGGTGCCCGATGCCCTGGAGCGAATCCCCGCTTCCACGGAAGTGGTCATATCGGTACGCAATCTCAAGCAGGCCTCGGATCGCCTGGCGATGCTCAACACGCTGATGAACCTGAACCTGCCGCCGCTGGCCAACACCTTGGGGATGCTCAAGAACCACTTGGGCGGCGAATCGATCCGCGAGGATGGCTCGGCCGCGATCATGCTTCAGGGCATGTTCGCCGAAGATGATGACTTGCCCTTCGGCCCGTCGTTTCTGGTTCCGACCGTCGATTCAGCGGTTTTCATCCGCAGTCTTAAAGGCGACCCGGGCCGGAACGTCTCGCAGGTCGCCCTGCCGGGTGGTGATATCGCCTATGTCCGCGCGCTTGGCCGTGAATATGTCCTCGTTGGAATTGATGAGGCCGTGGTTGAGCGGTTCGAACCAGCCACCGATGGCGGCTGGGCGGACCGGGTTCGCCAGAGCGCTTCAACCGTTCGGCGCGTGGTCAGCGATGGCGATCTTTCCATACTGGTCCGGCTCGATCTGCTGGGCGAACGTTCGCGTGAGGGCCTGCGCTCGGCGTTCGAGGCTCAGGAGGACATGCTGGCCATGCTCGCCGGTTCACCGACGCAGGCCCAGATGAGTCGGACCATGCTGCGGTTCTATCTGGGGGTGTTCGAACTGGTGCTTCGCGACGGCCGCACGGCCGTGGCGACGCTGGATGTCAGCGCCCGCGGCCTTGGGTTGAATATGGGCATCGAATTCAAAGCCGATTCGCCGTCCGCCAAGATCGCAAGGCGAACCGCTAGGTCGGGCGGGGGGCTCCACTGGATTTCGGACCAGCCGTTTCTCATTGCCGCCGGCGGTGATTTCTCCGGCCTGAACCTGTCGGAGCTAGTCGCCGAGGTACGCCAACTGATGCCCGAAGAGTTACAAGGAACATGGTTCGTCCGTTTGCTTGAGGCGCAATCCGCAATGATGGGCACAGCCGAACAGGGCGCTGCGGCGGTGTTGCTCCCCCAAGGTGGCATTACCCAGCTTGCGATGGGCGGGGTGGACAGCTTCTCGGTAATCCGAGTCAGCGATCCCAATCGGGCGATGATGGGCTTTCGCCGCTCCCTGGGCGTGCTGGCCGGAGCTCGGGCCGAAGGGGATATGGAAGATGAGCCCGAGCGACTGTTCCGGACCAACTACCAACCCAACGCCCTGAGCATCGCCGGCACACCGGTTGATTTCTTTTCCATTGAAAGCCTTCTCAAAACCCCCGAGGTTGAGGATCTGCCCGGACCACTGGCCGGGATGCTCGCCGGCGCAGAACGTTCCGGACCGATCCGCGGGGCGGTGGCGATCAAGGATGGCCACCTGATTCTGGCCACGACACAGGCGCGATCCACGCTGGAGCGAATCATCGGTCAGGCCGGCAATTCAGCAGGCGGCGTGGGGTCGCGCGCCGAGTTAGTCCGACTGCGGCAGATCGGGCTGAATCAGCCGGCATCGTTCGAGGCCATGCTCAGCGTTCGTGAGATTGGTGAGATATTCTCAACCTTGGCGCCGTTTCTGGGTCTGCCTAAAATCGAAGTCCCCCCCCAGATGCCGCCGATTCTCTTCGCCGTCGCGTTGGATGACGGTGCATTCTCCGCCCGGATTTTCACCGCCACCGCCGTCAACCGATTCCTCGGTAGCGTCATCAAGCTCGCCGCGCCCGCCGAGCGAAGCCCAGAGCCCCAGACACCGGCCGATGATTCCAGACCGCCGCGACCACCTGCATTCTGAATCGCGCCGCCTGGTCGCCATGGATTCCCCGCCCAGAATCAATCGCCCGCCCGTCGTCCGAACAGCCAAGCGCCGCGCCACCCCCCATCCACGGGGTCGCTTGCCCGCCTCGGTGGCACACGCACCCAGTCGCCGGTGTACTCTTTCCCACCCGATACGGAATTCCGCTGAATGAAGCCATCTGAAGAAGTCACCCGCCGCCGCACCTTCGCGATCATTTCGCATCCCGATGCCGGCAAGACCACCCTCACCGAGAAGCTGCTGCTGTACGGCGGGGCGGTGCAATTGGCTGGTTCGGTCACCGCGCGGAAGAACCAGCGGGCCACCACCAGTGACTGGATGGAACTGGAACGCAAGCGAGGCATCTCGATCAGCTCAACCGTATTGCAGTTCGAGTATGACGGCTTTCGGATCAACCTCCTGGATACGCCCGGGCATAAGGATTTTTCCGAGGACACCTATCGCGTGCTGACGGCGGTGGATGCGGCCGTGATGGTCATCGACGCGGGCAAGGGCATCGAAAGCGAAACCCGCAAGCTGTTCGAAGTCTGCCGTCAGCGCGGCGTGCCGATCTTCACCTTCATGAACAAGCTTGATCGGCCGACGCGAGATCCCCTGGAACTGCTGGACGAACTGGAGCATGTCCTGGGCATCAAGGCCTACGCCATGAACTGGCCCATCGGAACCGGGCCGGAATTTCAGGGTGTATTCGATCGGCGAACCCGGAATCTTCATCTTTTTGAGCGGATCGTTCAGGGACAATACCGCGCGCCCGAGGCGGTCGGCGATCTGGAACACCCCATCATCGCCGCACGGCTGAGCGAGGGCACCCTGGCCACGGTGCGGGATGAATTGGCCATGGTTGAGGAAGCGGGCTCGGATTTTGATGCCGATGCGATTCTGGCCGGCAAGTTGACTCCGGTATTCTTCGGCAGCGCCATGAACAATTTCGGGGTTCGACTCCTGCTGGACAGCTTTCTGGAGTATGCCCGGCCACCGTCGCCGCGCATGGCCGACGGCCGGGTGGTCGATCCGATGCATCCGAGTTTTTCCGGGTTTGTTTTCAAAATTCAGGCCAACATGGACCCTCGACATCGGGATCGAATCGCCTTTGTGCGCGTGGTCTCGGGCAAATTCACTCGCGAGATGACGGCGACCCATGCCCAGTCCGGGTGCCCGATCCGCCTTTCCAATGCTCAGGCCCTGTTCGGACGCGATCGGGAGACGATTGAAGAAGCGTTTCCGGGTGATGTGGTCGGGATCGTCGGCGGGCGCGATCTTGCGATCGGGGACACGTTGACCGACGATCCGGGCATCATTTTCCATGAGATCCCCCGGTTTCCTCCGGAATGTTTCGCGTTCCTCCACAATCCCAGCACCGCGCAGTTCAAGCGGTTCAACCAGGCCGTCACGCAGCTTCTACAGGAAGGGGTTGTGCAGGGCTATGAGTTGCCTGACCGGGGCACGAAAGTTGTATTGCTTGGTGCGGTGGGCCCCTTGCAGTTTGAGATCGTCAAGTATCGGATGGAGAACGAATACAATGCATTGAGCCGGATCGAGATGGCGCCTTGGACCATGGCCCGATGGTTCGCAGACGAAGTGACGGTATCGGAGATCGGGGCCATGACGCTGCCCAGCGGCGTGGAACGGGCATTGGGAGCCGGAGGCGAGCACGTCCTGCTGTTCAGCGATGACTGGGAGGAACGCTACTTCCGGGACCGCAATCCCGATATCACGCTGCTCGATCACCCTCCGGCCACCCGGACGCAGGCCGCGGGCACAATCACCGCGTGATGAACGGCCGAATCGACCGGCGTCGTCACTTCAGGCCTCGGCTTCAACCGGCTCGGCTTCCTCAGCGCCAGTCATCGCCTGAATGCCGCGCTTGTCCATGACTTTCCGGCGGACTTCATCGAAGAGATCGGGGTTTTCCTTGAGGAAAGTTTTGGCATTCTCGCGGCCCTGGCCCAGGCGGACCTGACCGTAGCTGAACCATGCGCCACTCTTCTCGATGATGTTGTCGGCGGCGGCCAGGTCCAGCAGGTCTCCGGCGGCGCTGATGCCTTCGTTGAACATGATGTCGAACTCGGCTTCGCGGAACGGTGGAGCGATCTTGTTCTTGACGACCTTGACCCGAACCCGGTTGCCCACCGCCTGATCCCCCTCCTTGAGGCTGCCGGTGCGGCGGATATCCAGTCGCACCGATGAGTAGAACTTCAAGGCTCGGCCGCCCGGGGTGGTTTCCGGATTGCCGAACATGACGCCGATCTTCTCGCGAATCTGGTTGATGAAAATCACCGTGCAGCGGCTCTTATTGATCGCTCCGGTCAGCTTGCGAAGCGCCTGGCTCATCAGCCTCGCTTGCAGGCCCACGTGCGAATCGCCCATCTCGCCCTCGATCTCAGCGCGGGGGATCAGCGCCGCCACCGAGTCGATCACGATCACATCCACGGCATTGGATCGCACGAGCATCTCGCAAATCTCCAGC
Source organism: Phycisphaeraceae bacterium (assembly GCA_020831765.1). Taxonomy (GTDB): domain Bacteria; phylum Planctomycetota; class Phycisphaerae; order Phycisphaerales; family Phycisphaeraceae; genus JAFIFY01. The sequence goes on from JAFIFY010000007.1 coordinate 38,470, forward strand.
GCCTGCTCGCCGGTGTCCGGCTGGCTGACCAGGAGGTCATCAAGATTCACACCCAGCCTCCGCGCCCAGGATGGGTCCAGCGCGTGCTCGGCATCAATGAACGCCGCGACGCCTCCGGCCTTCTGGGCACTGGCGATCACGTGCAGGGTCAAGGTCGTCTTGCCGCTGGACTCGGGCCCGAAGACCTCGACCACGCGGCTGCGGGGGATGCCCCTTCCGCCCAGTGCCAGGTCCAGACTGATTGCCCCGGTCGAGATGCCGGGCGGAAGATGGGTCGGGTCATCATCGAGGCGCATGATCGAACCCTTGCCGAAGGATCGCTCGATCTGGCTTACCGCCCGATCCAGCGCCTCCATCCGGTCGGCCCGAAGGGAATCGGCGGAGTGGTTGCTGTTGTTGTTCTTGCTCTTGGCCATGATCGACTCCGTTTCTCGGTTTGGCTGCTGATGCTCCGCCCGACCCATCCCATGAGCCTTGCGGCAAAGTACTTGGCCCGCCACAGACCGTCAATCACCGTGCGATCGACTCCGCCCGTCACCCCTGGCCGGATTGGGGCCAAACCCACCGCCCGCTATCTGATCGGGTTTTGTTAGGATACCGGTCCCAGCCGCCGCTGTCAAGTGCCGGTTGCCCGAAAATCCATCCTGACCATTGACAGGACCGCCCGGGCACCGATCGCCGACTCTTTAGATGCCCAGTTCCCAGCCCTTGCGATACTCGCGGCGGATGAACTGATCGGCTTCCGGAGCGCCGGGGCAACGCAGATTCTCCGGGTCCCAGCGGATCTCCTTGCCGACGCGGTAGGCCACATTGGCCAGGTGCATGGCTTCGTTGAGCGGGCCGGCGTAGAGGAAGTTGCTCTTGGGAAAGTCCCATGATTCCCGCCCGGTACAGGCCAGGAGCCATTCGCGCATGTGTCCAGGCGAAGTTGGAATGGTCTGAACCTCGACATCGCCTGTGCGAAGGCTCGCGCTCAGAGCTTCCATGGCCGCCTCGGGAATCAGCCGGGGGCTGTTGCCGTAATCGCCGGTCACCAGCAGTTTGCCCTTGGTTCCGATGAATAGCGATCCGGAACCCGGCAGTTGCTTATTCGGGCGGGCCGGATCGTTGAGAATCTCCTCGGGCACCGGCGGCTTCAAGCCCCCCTCGTACCAGTAGGCATCAAACGCCGGCCGTTCGCCACGCGCCGCGAATTGCCACTTGTGAATGGCGCGCTGGGAGAAAGTCTCGTTGTTGCGTTCAGGCTCATGGCGGATGGTGTGGATGGTGGCCGGGGCCACAGGGTCCATGGCCCACCAGACGCAATCCCAGGTATGAGCGCCCATATCGCCGATCGCGCCGGCACCAAAATCCATCCAGCCCCGCCAGTTGAAAGGGTGAAGATTCTCATGCCGATCACGGAAGGGTGCCGGTCCGATCCAGGCATCCCAATCAAGGTTGGAAGGGACCGGAACTCGGGCGGGCCTCCGGGCGATGCCGGCGGGCCAGTTGGGCCGATTCGTCCAGGTATGAACCTCGGTGATCGTGCCCAGCACGCCGGCACGAACCCACTCGACCACGCGCCGATTGCCCTGGTTGGCGTGGCCCTGGTTGCCCATCTGCGTCGCGACCTTGCGGCGGGCGGTCTCCTGGGCGATCACACGCGCTTCATGCACATTGAACGTCAGCGGCTTCTCGCAGTAAACATGTTTGCCCGCGCGCAGCGCTCGCATCACCGCCGGCGCATGGTGATGATCGGGCGTGGAGATGATCACCGCATCGATCCGCCGCTCCAGTTCATCGAACATGCGGCGGTAATCCTGATAGATTTTCGCATCCGGAAAGCGATTGGGAGCATCGCCCAATCTGCCCAGGTCCGGATCGCACAACGCCACACAGTTGTGCCCGCGTGCTGCGCCGAAGTGCGCCCGGCCCTGGCCACCCACACCAATGTAAGCAATGCCCAATTTGTTGTTGGCTGATTCAGCCCGCAGCAGCGTAGGCCCGGTCGCCGCCATCATGGCCACGGCCGAAAGTGAACCTCCGATGAACCGCCGGCGGGTGATTGGATGCATCTTCAGAACCACTCCTTTCGAATCCAGTCGCTCCTGGAACACCGGCCGTCGAAATCAACGAGCTTCCAGCGGCACCAGCCAGACGTTGCGGTAGACCACCGGCTCACCGTGATCCTGCAAGTAGATCGGCCCGGGTTCGGGCGACTCCGGCCGGCCGCCACCGGTCTGGCGCGGCACCTCGACATCATCATGAATGAGCACACCGTTCTGATACACGGTCATACGTGCATTGGCCACCTTGCGATTCTCCTCGTATCTCGGCGGCATGAAGTAGATGTCGTAGGTCTCCCAGGTCAGCGGCGGACGGCACATGTTCACATCCGGAGCGTGGACGTTGTAGATGCCGCCGCCACCGGAACGCGTGGCATCAAGCCCGAATGAATCGAGCACCTGCACCTCATATCGACGCTGAATATAAACGCCGCTGTTGGCCCTGCCCTGGCCCCGGGCACGAGGCATGTAGGGAAGCCGGAACTCCACATGAAGATAGATCGCGCCAAAGTTCTCCCGCGTCGTCACACCGCGGAACAGCAGATCATCAAGCACGATGCGGCCGTTGTGCCACCGATCGACGTTGGTGCCATCAAACAGAACCACCGCTCCTTCCAGCGGCTGCTGGCCAAGCGTCGGGCTCTTGCGGTCCACCCTGGCCAATCGCCCCAATGCCCGGTCTTCGGAATCGGTCACCGCCAAGCCGCCTTCCTCCCAGGTCACTTTCCAATCGCCGAAATCCGCGGTGATTCGATCATCGGTCCGCGTGGTTTCAACAACATCGCGCTTGCCGGGTCGTTGGGGCTTGTGCTCAAGCTTCTCATTGATGAACGACGGCGGCCGGCCGTCGATGGTCGGGCGGCTATTCTCCTGGCCCGCCTCAGCCGCCTGTTCGGACGGGGCCCAGCCATCACCCGGCAAACCACCTTCGTAACGAACCACCCGGAACCGGTCGTTCCCCTGGGCGACCATGTGAACCCCGAATACTTCTATATCTTCGCCGATGCGGACTTCGCCCCGGTATTCACCTTGAACGATGAAATCCGGATCATGCTGCTTCGCGGCTTCGGCCGTGGTGTACATGTGAGGCCGGGGACGCCCGGTATCGACCGCCAGACAGGTGCCCACCAGCGCGACAGCAACCAGTACGGAGGCAACGGTCCATCGCATCGTCAAGACTCCTTATGCTCTTCGTGGCGACTCTTGTTTCCGGCCACATTCGCCCCTGACCGCTTTGCGGACGGATCGCGAGTAACAACTTCCGCTAGATGCCAAGATCCCAGCCCTTGCGGTACTCGCGGCGGATGTACTGATCCGCCTCCGGAGCATTGGGACACCTCAAGTTCGCCGCATCCCACTGAATCTTCCTGCCCACGAGATAGGCCACATTGGCCAGATTCATCGCTTCGTTGAGCGGGCCGGCATAGAGGAAATTGCTCTTGGGGTAGTCCCACGCCTCCTGCCCGGTACACGCCCGGAGCCACTCGGCCGTATGCCCTGGCGAGGCTGGGATCGTTTCGACCTCGACCTTGCCAGCCTGAAGGTCTTCGGACAGTGCCGTCATTGCCGATTCGGGAATCAGGCGGGGACTGTTCCCGTAATCGCCGGCCACGAGTAGTTTGCCCTTGGTTCCGATGAAAAGGGAACCGGAACCGGGCAGGTCCTTGTTCCGACGCGCCGGGTCGTTGAGAATTTCCTCCGGCACCTCCGGTTTCCAGCCGCCCTCGTACCAATACGCATCAAACGCCGGCCGATCGCCCTTGGCGGGAAACTCCCACTTATAGGCCGCGCGGCGGGGAAATGTTTCGCTGTTTCGCTCCGGCTCGAATCGAAGGCACTCGGCCGAGGAGGGAGCGTCCGGGTCCATCGCCCACCAGACGCAATCCCAGGTGTGAGCGCCCATATCGCCGATCGCGCCGCAGCCGAAATCAATCCACCCCCGCCACCCGAAGGGATGCAGATGCTGATGTCGCTCACGAAACGGCGCCGGGCCGATCCAGACATCCCAGTCCAGATTTTGCGGCACATCGATCGTTGGCGGCCGCTGGGCGATGCCCTGGGGCCAGACCGGCCGGTTCGTCCACGTATGAACCTCCGTGATCGTGCCCAGCACGCCCGCGCGCACCCACTCGACCACTCGCCGATTGCCCTGGTTGGCGTGGCCTTGATTGCCCATCTGCGTCGCCACCTTGCGCCGTGCCGTCTCCTGTGCGATCACCCGGGCTTCGTGGATGTTGAAGGTCAGCGGCTTTTCGCAATAGACATGCTTCCCCGCCTGAAGCGCGCGCATGACGGCCGGTGCGTGCTGATGATCGGGCGTGGAAATGATGACCGCATCGATCTGACGCTCCAGCTCATCAAACATCTTGCGCCAGTCCTGAAAGACCTTGGCGTCGGGATATCGTCGGGTCGCGTTGCCCAGACGACCCAGATCAACCTCGCAGAGAGCAACGCAATTGTGATTGCCGCTGGCGCCCAGATGGGCTCCGCCTCGCCCCCCGACACCGATGTGCGCGATGCCCAGTTTGTTGTTGGCCGCATCCGCACGAAGGATCGATGGGCCTGTCGCGGCCATGACCGCCATGGCGGAGAGCGAACCCTGTATGAACTTGCGGCGGGTAATGTGACTCATGATGAAGTGATCCCTGTGAGGAATTTCTTTGGCTTTCAACGTGGCTCTTCCGGCAGCGGCATTCCAGCCGGGTCCATCGACTCGGGCATAATGGTTTACCCTGTCCGGTTATTGCCGCAATACCCAGGAGCGCCGGTTTCGCGATGACGCAAAAGAGATAATAACGTCCGCCATAAAACGCCGAAATCCATCATCGCACCCAATAAGAAGCGCCGTGGAACGTTGCCCCACAAGTTAACCTTTTCGCGTGCGACATGACCATCCCCAGGAGACAACCGATGAGACGCACCCCATACCTGCTCTTGGCCGCCACATTCTGCCTGGTCGCCGCCACCCTCCACATGAATGTCCATGCCGAGCCTCGGCCCACTTCGGTCAATGAGCGGATCGCCGAACGGGTCGAAGCGGCGATTCCCGAAAAGGCCCCCGCCGAGCCCAAAGCCAAGCGGCGGGTACTGGTCTTTTATCGAACGGCCGGGTTCCGTCACGGCTCGATTCCGGTGGGCAATCATGCCCTGGCGAAGATGGGTGAAAAGACCGGGGCGTATGAAGCCGTGGTCAGCGACGACATTGCCATGTTCGAGCCGGAGAACCTGGCCCAGTTCGATGTCGTGATCATGAACAATACGACCGGAGAGGTCTTCCTGCCGAGCAACCCGACCGAGGAGGACCGCAAGCGCGAAGCGCGGGTGAAGGAAGCCCTGCTTGAGTTCGTTCGTGGTGGAAATGGCCTGGTGGGCATCCACGCCGCCACCGATACGCTCTACCAGTGGGCTGAGTATGGCAGGATGATCGGCGCTTATTTCACCAGCCATCCCTGGCATACCACGGTGCCGGTCAAGGTTGATGATTCCGAAAGTCCGCTGATGGCGATGTTCCCGAAAGATGGCTTCCAGATTCACGATGAGATTTACCAGTTCGCCGACCGCCGCGGCACCGGGCAGCCGTACTCACGCTCCCGGCTTCGGGTGCTGATGAGCCTCGATGAGAACAAGATGGATGTCAGCCGGGGAGGCCGCCCGGACAATGACTATGCCTTGAGTTGGATTCGCCAGGAGGAGATGGGCCGGGTCTTCTACACGGCCCTTGGTCACCGCGATGAGATTTTCTGGAATCCCCAGGTGCTCGCCCACCTTCTGGCCGGCATTCAGTACGCCGCGGGCGATCTTGAAGCCGATGCCACGCCCAGCAATCCTCCGGAAGAACCCGAGCGACCCCACAACACCCTGAGCAAGGAAGAAAAGGAGGCGGGTTGGAAGCTGCTGTTTGATGGCCAATCCACCGAGCATTGGCGGGGCTTCCATCGACAGGCACTGCCCGACGGCTGGCAGGCGGTGGACGGCACGCTGGCTCGTGTCGCGCGCGGCGGAGACATCGTCACCGTCGAGCAATTCGACCACTTTGATTTGAAGCTGGACTGGAAAGTTTCGCCGCGCGGCAACAGCGGCATCTTCTTCCGCGTGGCTGAAAACCATGACGGCCAACGCTTCGGCTCGGTCTGGCACACCGGACCGGAGTACCAGATCCTTGACGATGCCAGACACGGCGATGGGCGCAATCGATTGACCAGCGCCGGCTCGAACTATGCCATGCATGCCCCGGCCCATGATGTGGTGCGACCGGCCGGTGAATGGAACCGCGCACGACTGATCGTTCACGGCGATCGTGTCGAGCACTATCTCAACGGTCGCCTGATCGTCCGTTACGACCTGGGTTCCGAGGAATGGAAGCGGCTTTTCCAAGCCAGCAAGTTCCGCAACCATGCCGGCTACGGGCGCATGCCCATCGGTCACATCGCCCTTCAGGATCACGGCGATGCGGTGTGGTTCCGCAACATCAAGATTCGTAAGCTTGAGGCTCCGGAATGAAGGCCCCGGAATGAGGTGCCCGCATCCGGACCGACCAGAAGCCGATCCATCCCGTCCGTGGCTGTGATGCGGCCCGATGGAACTGCTATCGTCATCGCGGAATTCGGTACCGTCGGCTGTCGCCACTGATCATCCATGCCCGAGACATCACCACCCATCGCCGTTGAAGGACTGACCAAGGACTTCATGGCCGTGCGAGCGCTCAGCGATGTCTCGCTGGCGTTCGAGGCGGGTGCTGTCCATGGTCTGATCGGCGAGAACGGCGCGGGCAAAAGCACGCTGATGAAGGTCTTGAGCGGCCTGATCCGCCCCACCGCCGGCCATGTTCTGGTCGAGGGCCGGCACGTGGAATTTCATTCGGCCCGGGATGCCCAGGATGCGGGCATCGCGATGATTCACCAGGAGTTGAATCTCGTTCCCGAGCTGAGTGTGGCTGAGAATATCTTCCTGGGCCGCGAGTCGAAACGGTGGGGGCTGATTCATCGCCGCGCCATGGCCGAGCAAGCCCGGGTCCATCTGGAATCGGTCGGCGGTTCGGTCGATCCGCACACCCTGGTCCAGGATCTTTCCATCGCCCAGCGACAGATGGTGGAGATCGCCAAGGCGCTTAGCCAGCGGGCGGGCGTCATCATTATGGACGAGCCGACCGCGGTGCTCACGCGGCGGGAAGTGGAGTTGCTCTTCGATCTGATTTCGCGCCTGCGGGAGCGCGGCGCTGCGATCATCTACATCTCCCATGTGCTGTCGGAAGTGTTGCGCATCTGCGATCGGATCAGTGTTCTGCGTGATGGACGGCTGGTCACGACGCGGGATAACGATGGGAGCCTGGACGATGCGCAACTGGCCAACCTGATGGTCGGACGGAAGCTGGACCACCAGTTTCCCGATCGACGTGGGCACGACGACCAGGTGGTGCTCAGCGTGCGTGGCTTGAGCGCGGCGGGGGGCATCAAGGATGCCTCTTTGGAGTTGCGCCGTGGCGAGATACTCGGTTTCGCCGGCCTGATCGGAGCCGGACGAACCGAACTGGCCGAGGCCATCGTCGGGCTCGGCCATCGCACGGCGGGCCAGATGCTCCTGAACGACAAACCCTTCGCCCCCCGGAATCTGGCCGCCTCTATCGGACAGGGCGTGACCTACCTCTCCGAGGATCGCCACGGCAAGGGCGTGGTTCTGGGCATGCCGGTCACCCACAACACCACGCTGGCCTCACTCCGTCGTTACTGCCACCCGCTGATCAACGCCACCGAGGAACTGGCCGCGACACGAAAGCACATCCAGCAACTGGGCATCCGGCTCGGTCATGCGCGGCAGATGATCGATACGCTCAGTGGAGGCAATCAACAGAAGGTGGCCCTGGCGCGGTGGTTGGAAATGGAGCCGGCGGTGCTGATCCTCGATGAGCCGACGCGCGGCGTCGATGTGGGTGCCAAGGCCGAGATTTACCGGCTGATCGCCCAACTGGCCGACCGGGGTCTTGCCTGTATGATGATCTCCTCCGAGCTTCACGAACTTCTGGGTCTTTGCCATCGAATCGCGGTCATGCGGGGCGGCCGGATCGTCGCCATCGTCGATGGCCCCACCGCGACCGAAGAGCGGATCATGCACCTGGCCGCGGGCGTGATGCCGAAAGTCGAGGCAACGGACCGCCCCACGGAAATCGCCGCCGGATGAGCAACGGTCAGCCTGAAAACCCGACCTCACCCCCTCCCGCACCGTCGGTTGCCCCTCCGACGCCGGTCCATGCGCTACTCCGTCGACTGGCGTCGTTGCCGTCCTGGACAGGCGCACTAGTGGCCCTGGCCGTCCTCGTGGCCCTGACCGCCGCGACCAATCCGGCCTTTCTTACGCTGGTCAACATCATCAACATCCTCAATACCAACGCCATGCTGGGCATCATCGCGGTGGGCATGACGCTGGTGATCATCCTCGGCGGCATTGATTTATCCGTGGGCTCGCTGATGGCGTTCGCCGCGGGGCTCGGGGCGATGGCCCTGGCCGCGATCGCCGGTGAAGGGGCGGGCAATGAATGGCTCGCGGTCGCGGCGGGGTTCGGGGTGGCGTCGGCCATCGGCCTGGCCGGCGGTTGGCTCAATGGGGCGTTGATCGCCTGGGGACGCCTGGCCCCGTTCATCGCCACCCTCGCCGGTCTGGTGGCCTACCGATCGGCCATCACCTGGATGGCCGATGGAGGCCATATTTCCGCCCGGGGCACGGCACTGCTGGAGACCATCGGCCGGGGCATCCAGATTCCATTCACCGAGGGCATCCGAACCGGGGGCGTTCACCTGCCCGTGGCGATCATCGCCTTTTTCGCCATCGCCGGCGCGGGCATGATCCTGCTGAATCTCACCCGCCTGGGCCGCCACATCGTCGCCATCGGCTCCAACGAGCAGGCCGCCCGGTATTCGGCCATCAACGTCGAGTGGGTCAAGTTCACCACCTATGGCATCATCGGACTGCTTTCCGGCGTCGCGGCGTTCTTCTACATCGCCCGCTTCGAATCGGTCAACAGCGGCTCGGCCGGCCAGTTGCTGGAACTGGAGGTCATCGCGGCGGTGGTGATCGGCGGTACCCGGATGCAGGGCGGTTCGGGTAGCATTACCGGAACGGTCATCGGCGTCCTGCTCATCGGCGTGATCCGAAACACGCTGGTCCTGCAGAACGTCAATACCTATGCCCACGGCCTGGTGATGGGCTCGATCATCATCGTGGCCGTATTGCTCCAGCAACTGGCGACCCGCCGCTGATTGATCAAAGGCCCCCCTGTGCGTGCCGGTCGGCGCGAAACAGGGAACCCAACCGAACGAATATCGCCCCACAATCGCCAAGGATCTTCACCATGCTCAACACACTACTACGACTCATTCCCCTGTCGGCCATGATTCTGGCCGTTGTCTTGCTCATCCTCCCCGCCTGCGGCCCCGCCGCGGAAGAGGGTGAACGGCGACCCGTCATCGGGGTCTCCGTCCCTGAAGCCACTCATGGATGGACCGCCGGCATCGGCCACTGGGCCAACGAGGCGATGAAGAAGTACCCGGAAGTCGAGTGGCGCTTCCAACGCGCGGCCGGCGGAGCCCAGCAGGTGTCCCATATCGAGGCGATGCTGGCGGCGGGAATTGATGCGCTGGTCTTTCTTCCTCAGGATGCCGCTGAAGTCATGCCGGCCATTCGCCAGGCCAAGCGTCAGGGCGTCTATGTGGTGAGCGTGGATCGCGGCCTGGAGGAAGAAATCGCCGATTTGTACGTCGCGGGCGACAACGCGGCTTTCGGCCGGATCGCGGCCGAGTTCATGGCCCGGAAGCTTGAGGGGCGTGGCAGGATCGCCATTCTGCGGGGCATGGCCGTCCCGATCGACAGCGAGCGGTATAACGCCGCCGTCCAAGTGTTTAACCGCTACCCGGACATCGAGATCGTCGCCACCCAGCGAGGCAACTGGAACCGCGCCCAGGCACAGCAGGTCATGGAGGACATCCTCACCGGTAACCCGCGCATCGATGCCGTATGGGCTTCGGATGATGACATGGCACTGGGCGCGGAGCGGGCGATCGACAGAGCAGGACGCAAGGACGAAATGTGGATTCTCGGTGGGGCGGGCATGAAGGACATCATTCGACGCGTTCGCGACAACGACAGGATGTTTCCCGCCAATGTGACCTATCCGCCCTCGATGATCGCGACCGGCATTCATCTGGCCGTCGCCGAAGTCCTTTTCGATGGCGATGAGACCCGGATCGCGGACAACATCCCCCACGATGCGGCGATCGACCGGGAAAGACTGCTCACCGGGCGCGATCAGCGGCCCGAGGGCCAGCGCGAATTGAAGATCGACATCCAGTTGATCACCCCGGAAAACGCCGCCGACTTCTACTATCCGGATTCGCCGTTCTGATTCCGGTAGCCGCGCCTTGGTCTGAGGCAATAGGATGAATCGGTGTGCATTGACCTCTAGGCGGCCGGTGCGCGAGAGATGGCTTCGCGCCAGGATCAACTCGCCGTGCACAGGTAACCTCTGGCATCAAAACACTTTAGGGAATTGTTCGTGATGAAGGATCCGCAGAAATCACCCGCCACCGGGCCGGGCATCGACCGCCGGCGATTCATGCAGTCCGTCCTCGCCACGGGGGCGGGGCTGGCCCTCGTGCAGCCGATCTGGGCCTCAGCCGGCAATGGCGCGGCGGGGCAACTCAATATCGCCATGATCGGTGCCGGCAGCCAGGGCCGTGTCCTGATGCTGGATGGCCTGAAGATACCGGGTATCCGCTTTCGCGCCGTGGCCGATGTCTGGGAATACTCGCGCCGGTACGCCAACAACATCCTTCAGCGGTTCGGCCAGCCCATCAACGTCTACGCCGATTACCGCGAAATGCTGGCTGAGGAAAAAGACCTTGATGCCGTGTTGATCGCTTCGCCGGACTGGGTACACGCCGAGCAGACCAACGCCTGTCTCGAAGCCGGCCTCCATGTCTACTGCGAGAAGGAGATGTCCAACACGATCGAGGGTGCCAGAAGCATGGTCCAGGCGGCCAAGCGCACCGGAAAGCTGCTTCAGATCGGCCATCAGCGCCGCAGCAATCCGCGCTACCTCCACGCCAGAAGGCTGATCGACCGGGAACGCCTCCTGGGGCGGGTCACGCACTTTCAGGGACAATGGAATCGCTCGCGAAGACTTGAAGTGGGTTGGCCTCGCAATACAGAGATCGATGCGGCCGAGCTCAAACGACTGGGCTTTACCGACATGTTTCAGTTCCGCAATTGGCGGTGGTTCCGCGATTTTTCCGGCGGGCCGATGTCGGACCTTGGTTCGCATCAGATGGGGGTTTTCAACTGGATTCTCGGCAAGTCGCCGACGGCGGTGATGGCGGCGGGCGGCAACGACTATTACGAGCGCAACGAATGGTTCGACCACGTGATCGCAATCTTCGAGTATCCCGGTGACAAGGATTCAACGATCCGCGGAACGTACCAGGTGCTCAATACCACCAGTCACGGCGGCTTCCGTGAACTGCTCATGGGCGACGAGGGCACCCTGGCCATCTCGGAGGACCCCTCCGTGGGGTATGTCCTTCGCGAGCAGGAAGCCCAGCGGCGCGACTGGGAAGACGATGCCAATCGCGTCGAAGGCATGGACCGACGGGCCATTGCGCTTCAGGTCGGCGCTTCACGAAAGGCCGATGAACAGCACATCGAACAGATCGATCAGGCGTTGGCCAAACCGCCCCATCAACTCCACCTCGAGAACTTCTTCGACACCATCCGCGACCCGCGTCGCAACTCACTCACCTGTCCCTCCGAATCGGCGTTCTCCGTCGCTGTCACGGTTCTGAAAACCAATGAGGCCGTTGAGAAGGGCGGGCGACTGGCGTTCGATCCGGCATGGTTCAAGGTCTGATTTCCTGATGCGATCGCCACGGTTGGGTGAATATCTGGCTTCGCTTGGCGGCCTCCTCGTCGTGGGGTTGACCGCGGGATTGATGCTGCTTCATGCATGGGCGGGCTGGGCATCGCCGGCGGCACAGGATTCGGGCAGTCGGCAGCCTTATAAGCACATCCTCACGCTGTACGATGCCGAAGGCCGGATCATCGATCCAACCGCGCCCGATGCCCGTCCCTATTCGCCGCGCATGACCTGCGGCCAGTGCCACGATTACGACAGCATCGCCAAGGGCTGGCATTTCAATGCCGCCGCGCACACCGTCAGCGTCGGCCGCCCCGGCGAGCCGTGGTTCCTCGTGGATGAAGAGACAGGCTCTCAGATTCCCATCTCCGATCGGGACTGGCCTGGCACCCACACGCCCGAATCGCTGGGTCTGACACCGTGGGAATTCGCCCTGAAGTTTGGTCGCCACAACCCCGCCCCCGCCCCGTATGGCGAGCCGGGCGACCAGCCCGATGACCCCAAGGCACGCTGGGAAGTTTCCGGCCGCCTGGAAATCGACTGCATGATGTGCCACTCCGCAGACACGCGGTACGACCCTGCCGAACGGGCAAGGCAATTGCAGCGGCAGAACTTTCAGTGGATTCCGACCGTCGCCATGGGCTTGGGACGCGTGCGCACCGATGTCCGCGACCTGGAAGAGGAAGACCCGCTGGCCGCGCTCGACCCGGCTTATGAAGGCCCCCAACTCCCCCCTGTCGAATACAACCGGAACAAGTTCGATGCCCAGGGCCGGGTCTTCTTTGATGTCCGCAGCAGACCCCTGACCGAAAGCTGCTACCACTGCCATTCATCACGCCAGGTCGGGCCCGACGCCCCGGTTCGCTGGCATCTTGAGCAGGATGTTCATCTGGCCGCAGGCATGAGTTGCACCGACTGCCATCGAAATAGCATCGACCACAAGATCGTGCGAGGTCACGAAACCGAAGCCATCGAGACCGCCGATCCTGCGCGCGGCACGCTTTCATGTGCCGGCTGCCACTTAGGTGACGACCAGGTGGACCACCCGGCCATGGCGCTTGGCGGCCGGGGCGGAGCGCCTCATCCGCTGCATCGAGGCATCCCGCCGATCCACTTCGAGATCCTCAGTTGCACGGCGTGCCATTCCGGTCCGTGGCCCGAGCAGCACACCCATCCGGTCCAGACCTCGATGGCTCACGGCCTGGGCATTTCATCAACCGATCGAACCTGGCAGACGCCGCCGGAGATCGTCGCCCCGGTCATGGCCAAAGGGCACGATGGCAAGATCGCGCCTCACCGCATGGCGTGGCCATCGTTCTGGGGATGGCTGCTTCCCGATGGCGAGGTTCGCCCGATCGCCCCGGACCAGGTGAAAGGCGCGGCGGGACCGTTGTTGAGTGCGTTGGCGAGCCGCGCCGATGGTGACCAGGCCGATGAGCCCCCTGCCCGTGACCCATCGGCGGACGATCAGCCGATTATCGATGTGCTTGAAGCGATTTCGATGCGCTTGAGCGCCGGCGCGGCCGAGGGGGCGGTACCGGTCCTGATCCGGGATGGATATCTGCACCATGCCGAGGAAGAGCGGCTGATTCGCAAGGAACATTCGGCTGGCGAGCCCTACCTCTGGCCGCTGGCCCACGATGTCCGCCCGGCGGCGCAATCCCTGGGCGTGCGGGGCTGTACCGACTGCCATGCGACCGACGCTCCTTTCTACTTCGGCATGGTGTCGACCAGCTTCGGACAGGGCGATCCGGCGCGGCCGATCAAACAGATGTACGAACTGCACACCCAGCAGCCCGTCCTGGCGCGGGCATGGGCGATGGCCTTTGCCACACGGCCGGCGTTTCAGGTGTTCCTTTTCGCCTGTACGCTGGTCACGCTACTGGTGCTGGTTCGTTACGGGCTGTCGGGCCTGGGCACCGCACTTGGCGCGGTGGCCGATCGGCGATGACCATGGGCCAGTGATTTCCAGAACGCGTGTATCTTTAACTCGGGGCCGTTGACGTCCACGACCGACTGAAGGTAACCAACCGACCATGTTCGAGACTGTCTTCCTCATCCTCATCGCCACAGCGCTGGTCGGCATGCTGGTGCATCTGCTGTTTTTCGGACCCAAGCGGACTCTGGCCGAGACCGATGAAGATCGTGGCCGAACAGTCAGACGCCTTTCGCGACTGGAGCGGTTAATTCACGCCATGCTGGCAACCAGCTTCCTGGTTCTGGCCGGGACCGGCATGGGCGCGATGTGGCTGGCCGGGGAACTTGGGGGCTGGATGCTGTACGCCCATGTTCTGGCCGGCGCGATCTTTGCCGCGGCATTGACTGGGGCCATGATCCGGTGGGCTGCCCAGAACGTATTTATCCCACTGGATTTGCTGTGGGTCAGGCACGGCTGGGGCGGTTTTTTCCGCCGCGCCGACCGCCACGCACCGGCCGGACGGTTCGATGCCGGGCAGAAAGTGCTCTTCTGGTTGACCGCCACCCTGGGGCTGGCGACGATGCTGACCATCCTGCTGACCATGCAGCCTTGGTTCGGCTATCGAGGCCAGGCAATTCTGATCGACCTGCATCGTTATGCTGGATTGCTTCTGGTGGTGGTTGTCCTGATCCACCTTTACGCAACGCTGCTGGCCAAGCCCGGGGCGTGGAAGAGCATGTTCCGGGGCCGGGTCAGCGCCGCATGGGCACGATCGCATCATGAGTCGTGGCACAATGAGGCCACGCAAAAAGGAGATTAGACATGTTCGACCGAATAATGCCGGCGAGATCGGCGATCCGCCGAGTCACTGGACTGGTTCTTGCCCTGTCCCTGATGGCCGGCTGCGGCGACACCGGAGCAACGAGCGGCGATGCCGGCGAAGGTAACGACACGGCAAAAACCGCCTCGAAGGAATACCAGCTTGCCCCGTTGCCGGTAAAACTGCCCGAGCCCGCGTTCCTGGGCACGCCGGCGCACCTGGTCGAAGCCGGATTGCGCTTTGACCCCGATGCGCCCGAACGCCGCCCCGAATTCCTCGCGCCCAGCGATGTCCAAAACGTCGCTCTGGGCAAACCCGTGACTTCCAGCGATCCCCACCCGATCATCGGAAGCCTGGACCTTGTCACCAACGGCGACAAGAACGCCCGGGACGCCGATTATGTCGAGCTGGGCTTCGGGCCCCAATGGGTCCAGATTGATCTTGAGCGAGAATACGACATCTACGCCATCGTCTTCTGGCAGCGACATGATGCGGCGATTGTCTACAACGCCGTGATTGTCCAGGTATCCAACGACCCGGAATTCAAGGAAGGCGTCACCATCCTCTTCAACAACGATCACGACAACAGCGCGGGCCTTGGCATCGGCGAGGATTACCAGTTCGTCTCGAATCATGAAGGGAAGCTGGTCGATGCCGGCGGTGTCCGTGCGCGTTATTTCCGCGTTCAGAGTTCGGGCAACACGCTCGATGACTTCTCGCACTTCACGGAGGTCGAGGTCTGGGCGAGGTAAGCGGCCGTCTGGCCCTGACAGCGTTCCTGATGATCCTGCTCATCGGCGTCCTGGTCCGTCAGAACGCCGACCTGGGTCATCGACCGATGCATGCGGACGAGGCCGTCCATGCCGTTCGCATGGCCACGCTCCTCGAGCATGGTCGTTTCCAATACGACCCCACGGAATTCCACGGGCCGAGTCTTTACTATCTGTCTTATCCAGTACTACGGATTCAGGGGCGAAGCGATCTGGCCTCGTTCCAGAGCCGCGATCCGCGGTTGATCCCCCTGCTGGCCCTGGTCACGCTGATCGCACTGTCGGCGTTGCTGATTGATGGCTTGAGCCGGATCGGTGTCGCCGCCGCGGCGCTGCTGACCGCCACATCACCGGCGATGGCGTACTACGGTGGTTACTTCATCCATGAACTTGTGCTCGTCCTGGCGACCTTCCTCGTCATCGCCTCGGTCTGGCGATATCTCCAACGGCCCCGCCTGCGCTGGATGATCATCGCGGGCCTCTCGCTTGGATTGATGCACGCCACCAAGGCCACCTGCATCATCGCGTGGTTCGCCATGCTCGTCGGCCTGGCCGCCTGTCTGATACGGCCGTCCGGTGCTCGACCCAAGGACACGGTGGATGACCCCAGCCAGCCAACGCCCTTCAAGCGCCTTCATGTGGTCTGGGGCCTGGTCGCCGCCGTGGCGTTTTCCGTGGTTCTGTTCAGTGGCGGGTTCACCCACATGCGTGGCCCCATCGATTCCGTGCTCGCCTGGGGGCCCTACTTCGGGCGAGGCATGGGTACCGCCGGGGACGCGGCCATACACGTGCATCCGTGGGATACCTATCTTCGCCAGTTGCTCCATTGGCGGTTCGGCAATGGTCCGATATGGTCGCAGGCGGTCATTGTCGCTTTTGCCCTCGTCGGCGCGGCGGGCGTGCTCATCGGGCGGCGCGATGTCGGCGGCCCCAATCCCATGCTGCTTCGCTTCCTGGCCGTCTACACGCTGATCATGCTGACGATTTATTCGTTGATTCCCTACAAGACACCGTGGCTTGTGCTTGGCATGCTTCACGGCATGATCCTGCTGGCCGGCGGCGGGGTCGGTGTGTTGTGGCACCTATTGCGAAATCCCCTGCCTCGCGTCGCGGTCGTCGCCCTTCTGCTTGCCGGATCATGGCACCTGCACACGCAAACCCAGCGAGCGCTCTCGCCTCGCCTGGCCGCCGATCCCCGCAACCCGTATGCCTACGCCCATACCGGCACGGCCATCAATCGGCTGGAGCAACGAATCAACGATCTGGTCCAACACCACCCGCAAGGCAGGGACATGATCGTCCATGTCATCTGTGAGAATTACTGGCCTCTGCCGTGGTATCTGCGGTCGCTCAACCATGTCGGCTACTGGCACGATGTCGCCGTGGATTACGGCCTCGAAACGGACCCGAGCCGGGAACCGGCGATCATACTCGTTGAGCTTGACAAGTCCGAAACGGTCAATGCCATGCTTAACCGCCCGATGCACCGCGAATTTTTCGGACTCCGTCCCGGAGTTCTGCTCATGGCATACATTGATGCCGAGCTCTGGGACGCATTCATCGAGACCCGGCGCTGATCGATCGCCAGCCCGGGCGACAAGTCACCCATGGCCGAATCATCCAAGCCAACTTCCAAGCCCAACGTTCCGGATCGCGCCATGCCCGGCGGGACGGTCCATCGCTTCAGCCATCGCGCCATGGCCGCGGAGTTCGAAGCGCTCCTGGTCAGCGATGATGCGCTTTACGCCGGGCAGGCCGCCGAGGCTGTCTTTGATGAAATCGACCGGCTGGAACGGCAACTCAGCCGATTCATCCCCAACTCCGATATCGCCCAGCTCAACAGCCTGGCCCCCGGAAGTGCGATTCGAATCGGCGAAGCGACCATGGACTGCCTGCTGTTGGCCTGCGAGTTGTTCGAAATGACCGGCGGGGCACTGGACATCACCTTCGGCTCGTCCCTGCCTGCGGGCGAATCGGGCATGAAGCATCTGGGGCTGGACCCCGCGCGGCACTGTGCCGGCGTCACGGAGCCGGGGGTGCGCTTCGATCTCGGCGGACTGGGCAAAGGATACGCGCTGGACCGGGCCGCGCTGCTCCTCAGGGAGTGGGGCATCCTCAACGCGCGCTTGCATGCCGGCCACAGCACGGTCTTGACGCTCGGAGCGTTGCCCGGAGAATCGGACTGGTCCATCGAAGTTCGCGATCCGCGCGGCGAACCGCCCGACGCCACTCTTGGCCGGGTGCGGCTCAAAGACGAAGCGATCAGTGGCTCGGATTCACGGATTCAGCCGGGCCACATTGTCGATCCCCGCACGGGTGAGGCGGCAGAAGGCAAGCTGGGTTCCTGGGCGCTAACTCGATCAGCCGCGCTCAGCGATGGGTTGTCCACGGCGTGTTTCATCATGGATGACCTGGAAATCAGCCAGCTATGCCAAAAACGCGGCGATCTGGGCGCGCTGATCCTCATCGAGCGAGCGGGCGAGCCTCAAGTCGCCACCTACGGGCGGTTCGAATCGGTGTGGACCGTCGCCCGGTGAGTTTTCCCGGAGGGCCATCCCCGCGGGCCTGGCCCCCGCAAGCTTCTCCTCGCCTTCACGTTCTACCCCCGCGTCCATCTCGGACAGGCGTTTTAGCCACGAGGCGACCTCTGGAGCCAACATCATGTCCAAAGTCGGTTCGAATATCACCCGCCGGTCGTTTCTCAAAGGAGCCGCCGCGACCAGCGCTGCGTTCACCATCGTTCCCGCCCACGTCTTGGGCGGAAACGGACGACCCGCGCCCAGCGATACCTTCGGCGGCGCATTGATCGGTGTCGGGGGCATGGGGCCGGGCACCTATCGACGGCTCAGCCTGCCCAACCGGCAGCTTGCTCAATGCGATGTTAAGTGGGTCGGGCAGGTGGACAATCGCAGCCGGTATACCGATTTCCGCAGGGTGTTGGAGCGCAAGGACATTGATCTGATCGCCATCGCCACGCCCCCTCACTGGCACGCGCTGATCTCGATCGCGGCCATGCAGGCAGGCAAGGATGTGCTCTGTGAGAAGCCGATGACCCGATTCATCGGCGAAGGGCGAGCCGTGGCCGAAGCGGAGAAGCGATACGGCCGCGTCTTTCAGGTCGGCACTTTCGGGCGCTTCGGCCAGTCCCGGCGTGAGGAGCATCGCAAGACTCGCCGCTTGCTGGCCAGCGGCCTGATCAAAAAATGCGATACCGTGGTGGTTCGGCGCGGGGGATTCAAAGTCAAGGAATGGTCCGGTCCGCTTGTTGCGCCCAGCACGCCGCCGGATCATCTGGACTGGGACATGTACTGCGGCCCATCGCCTCTCGTGCCGTACCAGCGGCCCCGCTTCGGCGGCATGCACCGGGGATACTGGGATTACGACGGCGGCGGACTCGGGGACATGGGGCAGCATCACCTGGACCCGATCGCCTATACCTATGCCCTGGACACCACCGCGCCGGTCGAGGTCGAGGCGTATGCCCCACCCGCGCATCCAATCGTCACAGGCATGTGGGGATGGGTGAAGCTCCGCTATGCCAACGGCTTCACCCTCGTGCTGGAAAGTGGTGAATGGCCTGATCGCGATGCCAGAAGTGGTGAGCAGACGCGGAACACAAACTTCGAATACTTCTACAACCTGCTTTCCGAAGAAGACAAGCGAAAGTTCGATGCGATGCCGGACGAGGAGCCCTTGCTGGACTTCGCCAGCGCGGTCCGAGCGAGAAAGCCGGCCGGCGGCAACGCCGAGGCCGCCCATCGAACCATGACCATCATGCACCTGGCCAATATCGCCATCCGAGTCGGGCGAACCATCCGCTTCGATCCGGTGACCGAACAGGTAATCGGCGATGACGAAGCCAACCGCCTGGCCCACCAGCCGATGCGGGCGCCTTGGCACCTCTAGAGCTGCCCCGCTTGGCGCAAGGAGCGATCCCTCATGAACAAGACCACAGACCGAATCGAGGCCCTTCTTGCCGGACTTCCCGATCTGGATCGGCATCGCAAGGTTGACGGGCTGCCTCCTGATGAGGCCGACAACCTGGCTCAACGCCTGATCGAAGCCGGTTCTGAAGCGATCATTGAACTGATTGATCGTTCACCGGCCGAATATGACGATGGCGACTATCGGCCACGATATCTCGTGCACCTGACCGCCTCCTATGCCTGTCGGCCGGGTATGGAAGCAGCCAGGCGGATGCTGGCCTCCGCGCTGGCCGCCGCACTGGATGGCGAGCGGTCCGAGGGGCACAAGGCTTTCATCATCGGTGAGCTGCAATACCTGGGCCTGCCTTCGGCAGCGCCGGCGCTGGGGCGCGCATTGGTTGCCGGCAGCGATCGACTATGCGAATGCGCTGCCCGCGCGCTTCAGGCGATTGGAGTGGGCGGCCCGTTGATCGAGGCCCTGGACAAGCTCGATGGAGCGCCCCGGCGCTCGGTCATCAACGCCCTGGCCCCGATGAAGCTGGCCAAAGCAGCGCCGGCGCTCCGCACAGCCCTGGCCGATCCTGATGCCGATACCCGCATCCTGGCATCACACGCCCTCGCTCAACTCGGTGATCGCGATGCGATTCAGCCCCTGCTTACGGCATGCCAGACGTATGACGGCTGGGAGGGCATTCAACATGCCCGCTCAGCAATCATCATGGCCGAGCGACTGGCGGCGGCGGGCCACGTTCGCGATGCGCGGCGGGTGTATACCCGGCTCGGCGAGTTGCATAAGCATGAGAAAGACCAGTACCTGCGCGATGTCGTCCAACGTGGTATCGCGCAGCTCCACGGGACGTCCTGACCTGACAAGCGAAGTCCGGTCATCCGGCTACAGGCCGCGCGGCCGATCAATTGATCGATTCAAGGGTCGGCAATGATTCGAATGGCGGCACATCCACAAGGTAGACATTCCCGTAGCCATCGCGATCCGAAGTGAAGACGACCTGGGTTCCATCCGGGCTGAAGCGCGGGTGGACATGCGTCTGTTGGATGTGCCGCGAGCTTCGATGCTCGCACAAGACACGGGGACCGTCGAAGCGCTGGCCATCAAATCGCCAAAGCAGCACATAGGGCACCGATGGACGCTCAGCGCCGTCGCCAACGATCAGACCCGGGGTGTTGGAATGAAAATGATGCGAATCAAAGGGAAACCGCGCTTCGACGATTGATGCGTTATCCCATGATGTGAAACCATAGAAGCGTTCACCATCACGCCGTCCGTGATAGCCGATGGTCACTCCATCGGCCATCCAGTATTCATGCCCGCAGGCCTCATCCTCGCGCTGAGGACGAATCTTCCACGCCCGGCCCGTGCTCAAGTCCAGGCCCCAGATGCGTTGCTCCACTTTCGCCCACGGCCCTTCGTGGCAGAACGACAGAAGCTCAGGCCGCGTCGGCGAAGTGTTGACATGCCCGATCCAGTTGCGCTCTTCGTGAACCACCTCCGCACCGGAGCCATCAACGGCGATTCTCAGAATGCGCGAAAGCGGACGTGCCTTCCAATACTCGGCAAAGCCGATATAGCCGCGCAGCAGCGATTCCTCACCGGCCAGCTTCTCGTAGATCGCCGTGCAGATATATCGGCCATCGGCCGTCGCATTGGTGATGTTCACCGAGAAATTATCCGGCGCTTCATAAAGAAGCCGCTCATTGCCGGTGGTCAGATCAACCGCCAGCAGATTCAGGCCTCGCCAGAAATAGGCTTCTTCACTGACCGGGTTGAGGCAAGAGAAAATGAAGCTGGTCTCGGTCGGGCGCAATGGCATGTCGGCATCGGTGATCTGCCGAATCGAGCCGCTCGCCAGTTCCACACTGAACAGGTTGGTGCGGTTGAACCGATCAGAACCAAAGACCAGTCGTCTTCCCTGATCGTGCCAGCCGGGGTTGGTGAAATAAAGGTGGTGACTATGGCCTCGATGGGCGGTGAGCTGTGTCACCCGCGCACCGGTCTTGCGATCTTCAAACACCGACCTTTCCGACGGCCAGACTGGCAAACTCATGCATGCGCTCCAAGGGGACAGCCGTCATGTTAGCGATGTCCGTTGGCGTGGGTTGCGCGGCGGAGAAACGGGCTATCTGATCTCGAGCCGATGATCCCTGCCCACAACCACCTGGCGCTCGACCCTTTCCCGGCCATCAGAGCCGATCCACTTGACGTCCACCGGCCCGGCCCGCGGGCGCGGCACGGTCACGGGCATGCCGGGACGAACGACGTAAACGCCGCCGGGCGTGTGCTCACGGCCCGGTTCTCGAATCGTCACCGTGATCGGCCCCTTCATGTCCTTGTGGGGCACCAGCGTGAGCGAGCGCGGCGTGCCCTCGAAATCTTCACCATGAATCACCCAGATATCCCCCGTCTGGGCCGACACGGCCAGGACATCGGTCATGCCATCATTGTTCAGATCGGCCATCAGGCCCGTTAATTGTCCACGACCCAACGCCGCCGGGGCCTCGAGGTCTTCGGCGGGGTCAATCTCAAACTCCAGCCCCGACAGGCTTTGACCTTTGGCTTCAATATCCAGTTCCCGTGCCCAGCCAAAGCAGCCGAAGCCGCGGTTGAAGAAGTACATCGGCTTGCGGTCCCGATAGAAAAGGGTGACGCCCTGGCGGCCATCCTGATTGACATCCGATGCGACAACGCCGATCAGATCGGGCCCATGCTGATTCCCGTGGTGATTCAACTCGTAGGTCACATGAATCATCTCCCGCCAATCGCCTTGAGCATCCCGCGCAAGCAGCGCCAGTCCGCCATCACCGCCGAGCATGACATCGAGACGGCCATCATGGATGAAATCCCCAACCGCCGCCGAGCGAGGGTGACGCATCAACGGCAACTCGATCACCTGCTTCAGGACATACTCCCCCGTTTCCTTGGCGGTATAGAGCCGCGCGCCTCTCGAAAAGAGCTGCATCACATCGGCTCGACCATCACCGGTGAAATCGCCCACCACGCACATGCCGCCGTCGCCACCGGGAGCTGATGCGCCTTGTCGGCCTTCTTCGGCGGCCAGGGGTCGAATGGCAAAGCCGTCTCCGTCGGCGACAAGCAGCCTCGGCCCATCACTTGCTCCAATGACCAGACCGGACCGGCCGCCCGCGGTCGCGATGACATCGAGCGATTCACACTCCGACACTTCAGCGATCTTCACCGGCGCACCAAAGGTACCTTGCTCACCCCCGCCCACCATCGCGGCCATATGCAGCGCCTGCCCATCCCAACTCACCAATTCCAGCGCGCCATCACCGGTCAGGTCAGCGACCGCAACACGTCTCGAACGAGTGGTGAGCTTGAGCCTGCCGGTCATATCGGCAAGCTCTCCATCGCCATCAAATCCGATGAATCGATCACCACGCTCAGCCGGCAGCAGCACACCACGGCCGATGGGCTTTCCGAAATCGACAAGCATCGCCGATCCGGCGTGGCCTTCGATACGACCGAGCTTGCGATCCTCCGCCCAAGTCAGGGCCGACCGAACCGGAAAGCTCGCACGCGGATCGGTGAGCACATAGCGGGCCGCCTCGACCAGCAACAGGGCATTGCCGCCCCAGACCGAGAACGTCTGCTGCTCATCGGTCTCGATCAGGAAATGACCATCCTGACGTTGAACGGCGAACCACTCGGTCCCGATCAGAAGGAGTCCGTCGGGCGAATCCATGGCCATCGCCTCCTCATCCTCCTCACCCAGCATCAGGACCGCGGCAGCCGACGCCGCGCCGCGGAACTGGCGGATCATCTCATCCATCTCGAACCGATCCGGAAGGCGAAACTCGATCGCGCGTTCAGGAGCTTTGCCGCGCACCGCTTGGCTGACCGAGGCGGTCAGCTTGCCGTCCTTTGGACGTTGAATCTCCAGCAGCCAGAGCTGATCGCTGGCGCGAACGAGGTCGCGCGGCGTGAACTGTGGATTGATGATCGCCCAACTTCCGCCGGGCATCAGGCCCAACAGGAGGATCAGGACCGCAACCAGTAGCGAAAGCGGCCCGACCCGGCGGGTTACCTCCGACTTCGGCCGATTCATACCGGCGAACAGGCCTCGTACGGCAAAGCTTTTCATCATTCGATTCATGGGTAGTGTTCCTTCCAGGTCAGGGTTGCGGCGGCTCATCCCAGCGCGCTTCAGACTTCACGCCGGAAAGCTGAGCGGCCACTTCCTGCAAGCGGGCCATGTAGCCCGGAATGTCGTACGCCAGGCGGGTCTGGCTCAGCGTTCGCAGCCGGCCTCCAGACATCATCATCGGCCCGAGTTCATCGAGCAGCTCGTGGTGGGCATTTCGCTGATCCTCCGGCAGCTCCCTGCTCGCCTTGATGATCGCATGGCGGATTTCAAATTCCTGCACACCCAAGCGCAGCAAGACGAACCGCACGGTGGGTTCAGCGCCGTCCGCGCCGGGCGCGGCAATGGATTCGACATGCGAGAAAAACGTCCGGTTGGTCGGCCCCTGCTCGTGACCCATCCAGAAATCCAGGCCGATCCGGCCCAGCCGACCCCACATCAGTGGCAATTCCCTGAACACGGCGGGAGGCGAGTTCGGATCGTGATGCCACCTGGCGGTGGGCAATTCGAGATCTTGAATTCGACTGTCGAACCGGCGCTCGAGCTCGGCGGCCGGGAGAAACGTGTTCATCCGCATCCAGGGCCAACGTCGAAGCCCCGCTTCCAACTGACCGGTGGTGATGAACCGCCCATCTTCGAGCCGGCCCGGAGTCTCGCCACTGAAGTGCGACAAAAGCTCCCACCGCGCAAAGGGCGCCCACTCACGAAGTCGTTCACCCGTTCGTTGGCCTGCCCGGACATCACTGCCCAGACCGAGCATGATGATGTTTTCGTTCCAGCCGCGCTTACGCACCATCTGGCGCACGGCCTCGAGCATCGGCTTCCAGAACGCCTCGGCATCGTCATGCAGAAGATGCGGCACCTCCGCGCGTTCGCTTCGACCGGTTCGCGGATCGTAAACCTCCACCATGACCGGCGCACTGGTCTGGCGGTCCACACTATGTTCCCGCACCCCGCCCTCATACGCGCGGGCGAGTTCCAGGGCCGATGCCGGATCCCATATCCAAAGGGAAATCGCCTTGGGTGGACCGACATGCTTCTCAAAGAGGTCCAGATAACGCTCAAGAAGCGATAAGTCGGGCCGCAATTCCTCGCCGGAGCGGATGAAGCGAACCAGCGGCTGCCGCCAGGTCAGTTCGTTTCCGCTTCGGCCCGGGGGATGCGGCCGACCGGCCGCGGGAAAATTGCTGTGGATCACCGGAGCCGTCACCACATCCGATCCCACCTTCCCCATGAGTTTGAACGACCGCTCAAGCAGCGCCCAGTGGCGATCAGACCACGGCTCAACCCCGTAACGCAGCGCCACGCTCCTCGGGCACTGTTCAAGGCTGATACGCGTGCCCTCGAAGTCCCGCGGGTCGGGCAACTCGTGACCGGTAACCAGAATCTGAACCGGCACGGTGAATCGTTGATCATTGGCCTGTAGCTCAAGCCGGGTGGAATACCATCCCGGTTGCTGGCCCCGCGGCACCTCAACCAACAGCCATACGGGCACCTTCGGCGCTCCATCAGGCGGCGTCGGAGGCAAACTGTCGGCGTAATGCAGATCATCCGGCTGCACGGCATAGCGAATCTCCACCGCGCCGGCGGACATCGTGGCCCGACCGGGACCGGCCAGGTCGCCGGCCAGCCGCGCACTGACTTGCCGCAAACCCGCCGGGTCGGCCAGCACCACCTGACCGGCGGCAAAGCCGTTGCGTGGCGAAGCCATGCGTATCGGCCGGACGGGATCGAAAGGCGTGCCAATCGCGCCGCGAACCTGCATGCCCTGCGTCCAGATCAGGGCCCGCCCACCGCGCCGGATCACCGATCGCTCCGAAGGCCGCACCGCAACCTGCTGCTCAGCGGGAAGTACGCTGATCCGAGTGCCCTCCAGCGCCCGGTCGTATGAAATCACGCTCGCCTCCGCCGGGCTGCTTAACGTCGCGCTTCGAAAGCCGACATGATTCCATCGATCCCGGCCCGTCGGCCCGGCGGTCGGCGCGCGATGCAGATCAATGCTGATGACGTTGCTTCCGGCCACCAGCGCATCGCGAGGAATATCGATCGTCAGGCGACGAATCCGCTGCTCATAGCGATCGGCCAACTCCGCTTCCGGACGACCGCCCGGTCTGACCGAGGAGAGCGGATCGCCATCGGCATCCACATAGGCCTCCCGTGGATACGGTTGGGCCGGCGTGATGGAATACAGGTCACCGGCGCGAATATGACCCCGTCCAATCTCCCGCCCATTGACATACACCACCGCGCCACCGATGTACTCAACCGTCAGTCGCAGACCTTCCACCCGCCGGGGATCCTGGATTCCGAAGCGCGAGCGCATCGAGACTCGCTGCACCCACGAGACCCAGGCCGGATCACCAAGCACCGGCGCACCCCAGCCGCCGAGATACTCTTCCAGATCACTCGTCGGGTAGATCGGCCAATGGTGATCGTTGAAATCGGCATCGGTCCAATCATCGGGCGGCAGCGGAGTAAACGCCTCACGACGGCCCACTTCCAGATCGTCCAGTTCCGAATCCGGAACATCCAATCGAACCGTTGAGCGGCCAGGGCAAACGCATGTACCTCGGCGTGCGATGCGGCACGGGGTTTGCCGGGAGTCCGGGCATCATCGACGGGTGCCAGGACGCCCGCGCCGGGGGCTGCGGGGCCGATCCGGGCGGCTTGGTGGGTCTGAGCGGCCTTGC
>JAFIFY010000008.1 GCA_020831765.1 Phycisphaeraceae bacterium
GCAAGGCCGCTCAGACCCACCAAGCCGCCCGGATCGGCCCCGCAGCCCCCGGCGCGGGCGTCCTGGCACCCGTCGATGATGCCCGGACTCCCGGCAAACCCCGTGCCGCATCGCACGCCGAGGTACATGCGTTTGCCCTGATGCCCACCCCTCGAACGTGGTCGGAATTCCTGGTCAGCGTTCCATTCACCTGGTCTTCGGGTGTTCGGGCAATCGCTCCGAATCCGGAGCGTCCATCCTCAGCGGGTGAAACCGGCCTTTTTCGTCCCGAGTCCAGGTTTCGTAATTGGAAAAATGCCGCGAAAGATCGCCGAGGTCACAATCGGACTTGTAGGAGTGAAATGTTCGGACGAAGTGGCCCACATCTCTGGACCAGTCTTCAAGCGGACGGTCGGAAGCGGGAAACGGATGTCGTCCTCTCCTGATCCAGAAACATACCTGCTCAACCTCCCGAGTCTCCCAGTCGATGTACCCCACGATGCCATGTGTGTATGCCAGCCACAACGATGAACCGGGCCGGACGCCGCGGGCCACGACAACCGGCGCTGACAAGGTGGCCTGCAGCGGGGCGTATTTACCCTCACGCATTTCGATCTCGATTTCCACGTTCATCCATTCATGGTCCGAAATGAGATCGACAAAACAATGTTTCTCGCAGCCAGAGCAGAGAAGGCCGAAGACCATCAGAATGGCGATGTGCATCTTGGACGGAACTCGGTCCGCCGCCATGTTTTCATTCAGCCACATGAATCAATCTCCTAATGAGGAATGATGGATCATCGGTTCTTGGCCTCGCGGTTCGGCCATATTTGATACCGTGCTTTGACCGGTCATCTCCGGATCATGGTTGTTGTCGGTCATCGTCGAGGGGTGATCGTGCGCTGCAATGCTCAACTTGAATCAAGTATACCCGCGTGGCTCGGCTCATCGGAATTATGCCGACCGGTGATGCGGGATTGCGGTCGGAGCCGGGTCGTCGATCCACGTTCTCCTGCGCGGTGGGCGGTTCCTTGTCGTGCCGGCGCAGCGTACGGCGATGGCGTCCGTCTGTCTTCATGAGCGTCCTGGGCGATTCAATTGACCGTAAGCCGATGTGGGGAAGGATCGCGCTCTTCTGAGCGGACCGGCTGTACGTGCGCTCTGCCAGGAGTGAATGAGCTCGGATCCGGCGTTATGTCGCCCCGGATCGGGTGGCATGGCATTGTCAAATGGAGCCCATCCGCTTCACCTCTTGAGCATGAAGGTTTGATCATGGACGAAAGGAAAAGCCGTGTCGGACAAGTCGTGAATGTCGTATGCATCCCACTGGTGTGGTTGCGCCTGGAAACTAAAAATATGCGATAACATATAAAAAACAAATAAAAAGTGGAGCAGATTGTGGGCAGCGTTCACCAGCGGCAGGTTCATATTGTGTTGCGACCTCTGTCGTAGCCCCATGGATTGAGCGACCATTGGAACCTGCACGGGCTTGATTGCATCACGCTCGGCAGGGCGGCGTCGGCTGTCATGCACTTTTCGCCCTTCTGACGGTCGATGCCTCTTGACAAGGGGTAGGCTTTGGTGTATGTTTGTCGGTGAGTTTTCGGGTTCTTTTGCCCGAATCGCAGGCGATATCATCCAAGCCCGTATCTACTGTCGGGCTGGGGATGGGAGAGAGTCAGGATCGCCTGGGTCAGTCTGAAACCGGCCGTCAAGTCCCGGATTGGCGGCTTCACCCTAACGGGGATTGCTGAGAGAGAGAAAAATCGGCGCTGCAATGTCGTTCCGGCAGCGCCGGGGTGTTGTTCGCAGGATGCGCTGGCTTGGCCGAGGCATCGCGGATGCGCGATAAATATGTAGTGAAATGATAAACGTAAAGTGTTTTCAGTAACAAACGTGGTCTTGGAAATGTGTGCATCACGAATCAGAATCAATGAACTTTTGGATCGAGGCGATCAGGAAATGGTTGGTTGTTTCCTGTTCGAAGCCCGGCGCAGTTGGTTCCGGCGCTGTGGGTCTTGTCCTGAATCCTTGGTGATTCGGGCTGGGAGAATGCGGGAGCGTTTCCCGCATCCAGCCTGACTGATGTGATCTCCCGCGGATTCTCGGAAAGCGCGTGTTCTCCTCCGCGAGGAACACAAACACTCGCCTCACAATGAGGCGGAAAGGAGCGGCCAGAATGAGTGGTAAACGGATTCGCAATCTGATGGGGATGCTGATCGTCCCCGCCGTCGGCTCGGCTTTGGCTTTCGGGACCGCGGCAAATGCCGCATCGGTTACGGGCGATCCTTCTGTTGACAGCGGATGGATCTTGGGCGGCAATTCCTTTGACAAGGGCGTCTATGTCCAAGGATCGGGTACGTTCAGCTACGACATTTACTCGGCCAGTTTCACGCTTGATGCGGTTGGCCACAGCGCCATCATCAACAGCTTCACCGGCGCCGGCCTTGATTGGTTGGCCGGAGACCGCATTGTCGGACTTGGCGGCAAGTTCGTCGGCAACACCATCGCGAACACCGGTTGGGATGCCGGTGAGTGGGAGTGGAAGCCGTACAGTGGTGGTGGCGAGGCGTTCAACGACGATGTGAGCGGGTCGTCCAATCCCCAGGCCAAGTTCGGGACCAGTGCCGCCACCTGGAGTCCCAGCACCGTTGCGCCACTCAATGGCAACGGTAGCGGCAGCACCGGGGATGGCGGTTTTGGCGCGATCCACATGCGCACCCAGATCAGCTTCGGCAATCGAACCGATGCCGGCAACGGCATTCCCGATCTGCCTGATCTGCTGCGACGGGTCGATGGCTTGGGCAGTGCTGTCACGATGGACAATGAATTCGGGCGGCTGGTCTATATCGCCGATGGCCAGGTGCCCGAAAGCTGGCAATGGTTGCTCAACATCGATCTGCTTGAACGCAATTTCGCCGGCGATCCGACTCCCCTGCCCGGTGATCTGGCCATTGCGTCGGTTCAGCGGGGCACCAATCGATTCACCGACGGCCTGATCAACGTCGTCCCGGAGCCGACCAGTCTGGCCCTCCTGGCGGTTGGCGGGCTTGTGCTTCTGCGACGTCGTCACGGCGGATGATCGGTGCGTACGCATACTCTTTTCCGTCGGCGGCTTGAACGCTGCCGACGGATTTTCATTGGCTGGAGCCCATGCACAAATTGAAGGCAACGCCAGTCTGGGAGAACGGCGGCAAGAAACCTCGATCGCCAGGGACCGGTCGAGGAAATCCTCTGGGACGCCAGCGTTGGAAGGTCCGATGGAGTCGATGCTCGGCGATCCCCGTGCTCACGCGTTGCGTGATTGGTCCGCCTTGGCAATCATTGCGGGCGATTCGGTCGGGCGATGGGTGAAGCAGGGCTGGATCAGGTTTCGGCCGAACGCCCGGTGGGTGTCCGGTCTGGTAGGATAGAATGAGCGTGGATCAGGCGTTATGTCGCCCGAGTCCGGGCGGTGGTCTTGTCCCATGGAGTACATCCGCTTCACCTCTTGAGCATGAGGGTCTGATCATGGACGAAAAGAGAATTCGTGCCCGACACGTCGTGCATTTCATCTTCATCCCGCTGGTTCTGCTGTGCCTGGGTCTGATCGGATTGGGCGCTTTCTGGGGGGAATGGGCCGGTGCTCGGGTGCCGGATGGGGGCGTCGGGCTGAATGAACTGGCGGCCCTGATGGGTGTTGCGCTGCTGATCGTGACGATCGCGCTGTACTGGCTCGCCATCATGTTGCAGAAGGTTCGGCAAAGCGCCGGGGGCGGTCATCATCGGCCGGATGCCGAGACCATCAGCCTGCTGAAGTCGATCAACGAGCGGATGCTGCTCAGCGATACGGCCAAGCGGATCGCCTATCGCGAGAAGGACCGGGCCGCGCTTCGCCGCGCGATCCTGGATGACATCGCCAAGCAGGATTTTGAGGCCGCGTTGGCCATGGTCGATGAGATGAGCCAGGTATACGGCTATCGGGAGGAGGCCGAGGAGTTCCGCCGCCAGATCGACCGGGCTCGCGAGGCGGACCTGGAGCGAAAGGTCTCGCGCCAGATCGATCACATCGATGAACTGGTGGCCGAGGAGAAGTGGGAGGAGGCTCGGCGCGAGGCGGCGGCCATCAGCCGGGTATTCCCCGATGTGCCCCGCGCCCAGAATGTGATGCAGCATGTCAAGGACAAACTCGAGCAGTTCAAGAAGGACTTGGAGCGGCAGTTCCTGGAAGCCTCAGCCCGCGAGGACCTGGACACGGCGATGGAACTGCTCAAGAAACTGGATCGCTACCTGACCAATACCGAGGCCGAGCCGTTCCGCGAGGTTGCGCGCGGCGTGATCACCAAGCGGCGGGACAACCTGGGCGTACAGTTCAAGCTGGCGGTTCAGGACCATGAATGGCACAAGGCCCTGACCGTGGGCGAGGAAATCATCCAGGACTTTCCCAACACCCGGATGGCCGAGGAAGTGCGTGAGATGCTCGACCAGCTTCGTGACCGGGCAGCGCAGGAGCGGTCGGCGCGGGGGTACTGACCGCTTTCATCAGGAGACGCTTCAGCCAGCCGACTTGCGTTCGATCATCGGCTGGGCGTCGGGTTCGTCGTCGGAAGCGGGCATCGCATGCGGATGATCATCGGACACGGGCTCAAGCGTGATGGGCTTGCCTGGGTGGTCGATGCCCGGCGACTGGGGCAGATGCAGGAAGAAGCTGCTGCCCGCGCCAGGACGGCTGCGCAGTGAGACGTGTCCGCCGTGGGCATCCATGATGTGCTTGACGATCGCAAGTCCAAGGCCCGTGCCGCCCATCTGCCGGCTCCGGGCACGGTCGGTGCGGTAGAACCGCTCGAACAGCCGTTCGTGATGCTCCGGAGCAATGCCCGGCCCCTGATCGCGAACCTCGATGCGGATTTCATTGGGCACATCGGCCAGAACGTGAATGCTGATGGGCTTGCCCGGCGGGCTGAATTTCAGCGCGTTGTCCAGCAGGTTGACCAGCGCCTGTTCGATCAGCCGGCTGTTGAAGGTGGCATGGAGCGACTCGGGACAGTCGATCCGAATCGTTACCCGCTTATCCCGTGCCTTGGCCTGACAGGTCTCGACCGACTCACGAATCGACCGGATCAGCGGCCCGCGCGCCAGCTCGATTCGCGCATCCTTGGCTTCCTGCTCGATCCGCGCCAGCGAGAGGAGGTCTTCGATAATGGCCTGAAGCCTGTCGGCCTGGCGCCCGATGATGGCCAGGAAACGGTCGTGCTCATCGCGCGAGACTTCCTCGGCATCGAGGATGGTCTCCACCGATGCTTTGATCGCCGCGACCGGCGTCTTGATTTCGTGGGATACGTTGGCCACGAAGTCACGTCGGACCGATTCGAGCCGGCGCAGTCGCGTCACATCATGCAGCACGATGATCGCTCCGATTCGCTCGCCGCTGGAGGCATACAGCGTCGATGCCTGTACTTCGAGCAACCGGGTGGTCAGCGCGGTGGCGGCGGCGCGTCCGGCGGTCCTTGCCTGGCCCTCGTCGCCTTCACGATCCACCAGGCGCAGGGGGATTTCGTCCTGGATCGGGACATTGGTGGTCAGCGCTTCGCCGATGAAATCC
Organism: Phycisphaeraceae bacterium; assembly: GCA_020831765.1. Lineage (GTDB taxonomy): Bacteria > Planctomycetota > Phycisphaerae > Phycisphaerales > Phycisphaeraceae > JAFIFY01. The sequence continues at coordinate 5,561 of JAFIFY010000008.1, forward strand.
TGCAACGGTAGATCGCGGACAATCTCCAGCACGTTGCGGCCGATCACGGAGATCGGGTCCACGCCCAGCAGCCGGCCGGCGGCGAGATTGAGGCTTCGAATGTTCTGATTCAGATCGATCACCACCACGCCTTCGATCATGCTCCGCAGCACGGCCTCCAACTCACGCCGATGTCGCATCTCCGCTTCAAAGCGGTTCTCGTTCAACCGGAGCATGCGACTGAGCGAGACCGCCAGGGCGCGGGCCGTGGGTGGGTGACTCACTTCCAGCCGCGGGGGCCGGTCGCCCGCTGTCGCCATCTCGACCAGGCCGCGCAGTTGCCTCCAGGCGCGGCGATGCGCCCGCATCCGCAGCAAGGCCAGGCCCAGCGCCAGTGCAAGGCCGATGGAGAGGATGGGCCAGAAGATGGTCATGGATGGTCCATGGGTTGGGAAGAGGGTGGATCGACGAGTGCCGGATCGTGCCAATGATCCAAGCGGCGTTCACCGAAGGTCGATGGCCGGAAAACCGCCCGGCGTGCCCTTGATCATTTTATCGCTGACTTACCTTCACGCGGCTGTCGGGGAATCCCCACCAGCCGCCGCGCAGGGGATTGGGGCGATGGTCGCCAAGTCCGGTCCGGCGGGCACTCAGTCGCCGGACTCACGGAAACGATAGCCGACGCCTCGGACCGTTTCGACATCCGAACCGTGTTCACCCAGCTTTCGCCGTAGGGTGACGATCTGTACATCCACCGATCGATCGGTAACGGCCGCGTATTGGCCATGGATGGCGGTGATGATCTGCTGTCGGGTAAAGACGCGACCGGGCTTGGAGGCCAGCAGCCAGAGCATCTTGAACTCGGTCGCCGTCAGGTCGACGCGTCTGCCAGCCACCCGAACCTCGTGCTTGTCGGAATCGATGGCCATGGCCTTGACTGAGATCAGGTTCGATTGCGAACCGGAGTCGCCTTCAGTGGCGGTCTGGCCCCTGCGGAGTAGGGCCTTGACTCGAGCGAGCATGACGCGGGGACTGAAGGGCTTGGCCAGGTAATCATCCGCCCCGGTATCCAGACCGGTGACGATGTCCGCTTCCTCGCCCTTGGCCGTCAGGATCAGAACCGGTAGGTTGGCGGTCTGAGGATCCTTACGCAGCAGCCGACAGAACTCCAGCCCATCCATTCCCGGAAGCATCAGGTCCAGGACGATCAGGTTGGGTGGCTGCCGCTGAATCTGCTTGAGGCCCTGCTCGGCCGAATCAGCGCAGACCACCTTGTAGCCCTGGCGATTGAGGTTGTAGCGGAGCAGGTCCTGAAGGTCCGGCTCATCTTCAACAACCATGACCGTGCAGTCGCCGACGGGTGTGCCTTCGCGCTTGCGGGCCTTGGCTGTGATCTCGGTGCTCTGGCTCATCGGGCTGGCTCCGGGGTGGGGTTCGGCCTCGCCGGGTTGTTCAGCGATCGGTTGAGGCGATGTCGCCCTGAGGCTGTTGACCAGCGCGCCCGGGATTGAATCCGACAGCCCCATGGCCCGAAGAAAGTTAGCCTAACAATATGAGAATCGTGTTAGGGAACGGCTGATTTCCGGTCCATACAGCATGTCTTCCCGTGTGTGATTTTATCGGATTCTCCGCCAAAAAGGGTTGACCTGCCTGGGTAATCGGGGCATAATGGGAAAGAGAGTGCTTGCCTGGCCTGAATCAGGGCTGGGCTCGTGGGTTGTGGCATTCCGCTTCGAAGTGGAATGAAGATCGGAATTGATCGCGGCGGCTGGCCGTGCGGCGTTCCGGTTCAGAGAGAGAGATCGATGACAATCCTGCAAAGTGATGTTTTTCCCGCGCTTGCGGCGAAGGATGAACCGGTTTCGACCTTGGTTTATGTCTCCGGGGGTGGTCGCTTCGGCAATCAGTTATCGGTCTTCTCGCACCTGATCGCCTTGGCCTGCGAGTACCCCCATCTTCGCATTTTGCAGTATAAGTTTTGGCCATATGCAAATTTATGTGAAGGTACCGCACTCAATCCCTCCTGCCGCTTTCCCGCCCCGCCGCCGACCCGTAGCCCTTGGTTGCCGCGACTTGCCGAAGGGGCTCGAAAGTCGTTCCCGAAGCTCTACGGCCATTACGGGCAGGTCGCCATCGAGAGACTGCTTCGGAGACAGGTCATTGCGGACCGTAAATTTGACCAGCCCTGGCTGCTGGATTCGAGCAACATTCAAGATTTTCTTGCGCGGCTGAGGCCGGGCTTTCAGTTCATTGCCGGATTCCGCCTCCGTTGCACGCCTCTCTTTGAAAAACATCAGGCCGCCATCCGCCGCTTTCTTCAGCCGGCAATGCCGTATCGCGCTCAGTCCGAGGCGTTCCTCGCCCCGTTGCGCCGGCGGTATGAGAAGCTTGTCGGCCTGATGATCCGCCAGACCGACTATCGCACCTTCCGTGATGGGCGATACTTCATGGACACCGAGCAATATCGGGTTCTGGTCCACCAGATTCTCGATCGCTTCGGCCCCGACACGGGCATCGTGGCCGCTTCGGATGAACCGCAGGTGCCCGATGCTTTTGCCGGTTTGCCGGTTCATCTTTGCAGTGGCGCTGCCGGTCTGGGCGGGCATTACATCGAGTCCTTCACCCAGCTTGGCATGTGCGATGCCGTGGTCAGTGTGCCCAGCACCTTCTCGCTCTGGGCCACGTTCATGGGTCGCACGCCGCTGCTCATGCTCCCCGCCGGCCGACCCGATCTCGATGCGGCCGTCTGGATGGATTCGGCCATGATCGAGGGCCGTCACCGACCCGAGTTGGCAACGTTCCTGTATTAGCGGTAAAACCGACCTTTCGGTCGATATCGGCTCTCAGGAACGACCCATGGCCTTCGGGCGACTCAAGACTGCGTTGAAGAATGTCCCGTTCCTGGGCCGCATCCTGCGATTTCTGAAGCTGTCAAGTCCAGGGCGGTGGATTTTCAAGCCTCGCTATCTCACCTGGACATCGGATCGCCAGATCACATCCCAATTGCCCGGCGGTTTTCGGCCTTATCTGGGCTATGTTCGGCTTTGGCGTCGAATCCTGGGCGATGATCGGCAGGTTGAGATTCCCGGTGCGATCCAATTCTTCGCGCTGACCCGATGGCTGCGTTCGCTGTTCGGCCGGCTCTCTGAAGGGCGCATAACGATTCTCGGTCGCATTGTTCATGTGGACTTTGCCGATCCGCGATTCCAGGCGGTGATCAGTGAGCAGCGCCATCCCGGCCCGGAACTTTCCTGGCTGGTTGATCGGTTGCGGCCTGGCGATACCTTGCTCGACATCGGAGCCAATCACGGCAGCTTTTCGATTGTGGCCACGACCCAGCTCGGTGCCGAGGGAGCCATCTACGCCTTTGAACCTCAGCCTCGACTCAATGCGTTGGTCAAACGATCGCTGAACGATGGTCCCGTCCGTTGCTGGAGGGTTTTCGATTGCGCGCTGGGCGCTGAGCGGGGGACGTTCGAGCTCTTTGTTCCCCTCGACTCCTCCGGCGGCGCATCGCTTTCAGCCATTCGCCAGGCACAACTCGTCGTCGGGCGGTCGATCGAGGTTCAGGTACGGACGCTCGATGAGGTTGCCCGGGAGTTGGAGATTCGCGGCGGGGTGACCATCAAGCTGGATGTGGAAGGACATGAGACCGCCGTATTGCGGGGCGGGAAGGCGTTTCTGGCCCGCTATCAGCCGCCCATCATCTGTGAGCTCAACCGCAAGGCGATGGGGCATGCCGATTACTCGCCGGCGCTATTCATCGAGTCGGCGAAGCAGGCGGGGTATCGGTCGTTTCGCGACCTCGGCCGGCCGCGGGATATCCAGCCCATCGAGAAGCTCAACGATGCCGATGGTCGAAACATTGTGCTGCTGCCCGATGATCCGATGGCGTCGCCGCAAGCGCAAGAAGCCGGCCATTAATGCGGGCCACGCAGCCGACGATCACGACACTCTGCCCAGCCAGTGCGAAAGTCTGGGCACGGCCTGGAGCATGCGCTCGGCGATGGGCGTGTTTCGCGTGTAGGCCATCAGCATCTCCTTCCGCGAGGGTGTGCCCACCAGCTCGCGCATCTTTTGCCGGGCGAAGTCGGCATCCACCCGTGTGGTCAGACCCAGCTTCGACTCGATCCCACGGCGAAGCTCATCGCGATTCTCGGTGGCCAACGCCAACTTGCCGACCTCGACGGCGATCGCGGCGACCTTCAGCCGCTCGTAACGTTCGACGATCCGCTCCCGACACTGTGCGGAGATGGCGCGGCGGAGGTCCGCCGATCGCCACAGTTCGATCAGCGCATCGCCAAGATTGCTGCGCGATGCGGCCACCAGGCCGCCCCGACGGTGCTCCACGACCTCCACCTGGCTGTTGCTGCGATGCGGCGTGGCACAGGTCACCACGGGCAATCCACACATCATCGCCTCGACCAGCACATTGCCGAAGCTTTCCCCGATATCCGCGGCATGCAGAAAGCAATCGGCCGCCGAGTAGATCGTGCTGAGGCGCTGATCATCGGTGGTCATCGGCAGTTCAGTGATGCGCTTGCGGATGCCCGGCTCGACCGCTTGGACCTGCTTCTGAATCAGACTGGATGGTCCGACCAGCAGCAGGCGTGCCTCGGGATCGAGCCTTGCGAGTTGGACGAAAGCGCTGATATTGGCCGGATCCCACTTCGAGGGACTGGGCTGGCCGATGCGAAGGCAGACGAACGCACCGGGCTCGATTCGCAGCTCACGGCGGAAGTCGGCGATTTGACCATCCGAAGCGCGGCCGAACGCATCCGGGTCCACCACGTTGGGCAGCACGATACCCAGTGGTTCCCGCTGCCGCCGCGCAAGACAGCGACGCCAACGCCAGAGGCACCAGCATGTCATGTGCTGATGGATATCGATCAGGTCGCCACCCTCGGAGAAATCCACTCGCGAGAACACATTCTTCTCGATCACGCGGTTGTTCGGCCGCTTGAGCGCCTTGAGCACGCGGGTCTCGACGGGCTTGGTCAGTCCGTCGCGGTGGATATGGATGATCTGGGGGTCGAACGCGCGGGCTTTTTCCAGGGCCGGTTCGAGGCCCGCTTCAGCGGTACACACACCGATGCCCCGCTGCTCGATGAACGATTGCCGCTCGCCGCCGGCCAGGTAGCCCAGCACCATGGAGTCATGCCCAAGGTCGCGATACGCGATCGAGAAATTCTGGGCCATTCGCTGAACCCCGCCGCGCTTGAGATTGCGGACCACCGTCAGGATTCGCATGAACGACTCCAAGCCATCAAAGGCCTGGCCAAGGTACTGGCCGCGCGGCCGTCGAGCAAATGGCCGGTGGGGCAGTCTGCCCGCGGCCTTGATGCGAGGCGGACCGGTTCGCTTGGCGCAGTGCCGGGGCCAGGTGCGGGCCGCTGGATATTGGATGGCGAAGACGGGGGCGATCGGTTGCCTGCGATATGGGCTCGGATGCGATTGGCCCCGGCGGTGGCTGTGGGGCGGTACCATGAGGGGCATGGCACGGATGGTTCGCAACATTCTCAGTTCGCCGCTGCTCACGGATTTTTATCAGTTGACGATGGTCTATGGCTTCTGGAAGCGCCGGCGTGCTGAGCAACGCGCGGTGTATAACCTCTTTTTCCGCACCAATCCATTTGAAGGTGGTTATGCGCTGGTGGCCGGGCTTGCCGATGTGCTGACCATCGTCGAGCATGCGCGTTTCGAGGATGAAGACCTGGCGTTTCTGGAGTCTCAACGCGGGGCGGATGATGCTCCGCTTTTCGAACCCGCCTTCATGGAATACCTGCGCGATCTGCGCTGGTCGGTCGATATCGATGCCATGCCGGAGGGAACTGTGGCCTTCGCCCCCGAGCCGCTGCTTCGGGTGACCGGTCCGCTGGCCCAGGCGCAGCTCCTTGAGACAGCGCTGCTTAATGTGATCAACTTCCAGACCCTGATCGCGACCAAGGCGGCGCGTGTCTGCCAGGCGGCGGGTGATGATCCCGTGCTGGAGTTCGGCCTCCGCCGCGCCCAGGGTGTTGATGGCGGCATGGCCGCGAGCCGCGCGGCGTACATTGGTGGATGTCATGCCACCAGCAACGTCCTGGCCGGCCAGCGATTCGGCATCCCCGTCAAGGGCACCCACGCACACTCCTGGGTCATGTCCTTCCGCGATGAGGAAGATGCCTTTGCCGCGTGGGCCAAGGCCATGCCGGGCAATTGCATTCTGCTCGTGGACACCTATGACACGCTCGAGGGCGTTCGCAAGGCCGCGGAACTTGGCGTGAAGCTACGCGGCCAAGGACGAAGCCTCGATGGCATCCGCCTGGATTCCGGCGACCTGGCTTATCTGAGCATCGAAGCCAGACGGATTCTCGATCAGGCCGGTCTGACGAGCACGCGCATCGTCGCTTCATCGGAGATCGATGAACACCTGATCGCGAGTCTCAAGCAGCAGGGGGCGAGGATCGATGTCTGGGGCGTGGGAACCCGGCTGGTCACGGGCCACCAGCAGGCAGCGCTGGGCGGAGTCTACAAACTCGCGGCCATCGAACGCAACGGCGCGTGGGATCCCGTGGTGAAGATTTCCGATAGCGCCGTCAAGACCAGCACGCCCGGAAGGGTGGGTGTGCGGCGATACCACGACCAGGAGCGATTCATCGCCGACTGCATCCACGATCTCGATATGCCGCCGGCTCAGCCGGTTGAGATTGTCGATCCGCTCGATGCCACACGTCGCAAGCGAATCGTCGGCTCGGAATCTTTCGGCGAGTTGCTTGTGCCGGCGGTGCGCCAGGGTGAAGTGGTCTGCCAGCGCCCCGGCCTGGCCGCCATCCGCCAACGGGCCCGCGAAGAACTGGCCATGCTGCACCCGACGATCCGAAGACTGGTCAACCCTCACAGCTACCCCGCCGGCCTGGAACGACACCTCTACGACCGCAAGCTGGACCTTATCCTCCGCACCCGCGAACAAACCGGCCGCGGCGGGGAACAAGCCGAAGGAAGCCATGCGGACTCGTGGAATGCCCAGAAGCAGGGCGAGATTTCCAGCGATGCGGAGCGATAGGGCTGTCGGGACGCGGAGGGGGATCGGTCAGGACCATGGCGATGAACGTTTCGGTGTCAGAGTCGGCGGCCGTAACCCGCTATCATGGCGCGTCGGCATTGGCGATTGTGCCGGGCCGTGTTTCATGCGAGTGATTACCCAAGGAGTGAACCGTTGAGTTTTACCGTGAAAGTTGAGACTTCGGCCGGCGGCTTTGAGCTTGAGCTTCTGGAAGAGTGGGCGCCCAAGGGCGTTGCGCGTTTTCGCGAGATGATCGAGGCCGGGTTGCTGGATGCCTGCCGGTTTTTCCGGGTTGTGCCCGGGTTCATTGTCCAGTTCGGCATTCCGGCCGATCCGGCGACGGCTTCACAGTGGCGCGGCCGCACGATCAAGGACGATCCGGTCACCCAGACCAACGCCCGGGGTACGCTCACCTTCGCCACGAGCGGCCGCGACTCCCGGACGACCCAGCTCTTCATCAACTTCAAGGACAATAAGTTCCTCGACAGCCAGGGCTTCTCGCCCATCGGCCGCGTCACCAGCGGGATGGAAGTCGTGGACAAGCTGCACGCCGGCTACGGCGAAAAGCCGGACCAGATGCGCATCCAGCGAGAAGGCAACGACTACCTCGAGCGCGAGTTTCCCAAGCTCGATTACATCGTCTCGGCCACCATCGTCGAATCATGAACGATTGACTGATCATCAGTCAAGGCGAGTGCCGTCTGGCGCGGCGGTATTGATTGCGCCCTCTGGGACATCATCAAATTGCCATTACCGGACTTTGGGGCCGGTGAACCGTTCAGTCGAACGGTCCGAATTTCGATGAAACGTTGACGGCGGCGCATGCCCCATCGGAGCTGGAAGTGACCAACGCCAATATCGAGATCGAACAGGACCGCTCGTTCGTTGTTGCCCGCATGCACGATGAGCATGTGACCCATTGCATGGCCGAGGAGTTGATCGAGATGCTGCGTTCGGCGATGCGCTTCGATAACGCCACGCAGTTCCTGATCGACCTGACGGCGGTCAAGTTCCTCAGTTCGGCGTGCCTGGGCGCGCTGGTTGAGTTCCTTCAGGATGTCGAATCGGTCAAGGGACGACTGGCCATCTGCGGCGCATCCAACGATGTAACGTTTCTATTCAAGGTAACCCGGCTGGATACACTGTTTCCCCTGTTCGAAGATGAATCCGATGCCCGCGAAAACCTGGGCGATCGATCCATCATCAACAGCGGCCAACGATACTGACCCCCCGGAAGTTCCGGACCTTCGGGAGTAGATTGCTCGGAACTCACCGACTGGTATCGGGTTACCGCATCGTTGGCCGGCGAGCTCGAGTTCGGATCATCGTTGCGCTTCGGCCGCGCAACGGTCTGCCTGCTTCAGGGGACGACGACGAGGAGATTTCCGAGCTTGCCGGACCCTGGTATTTGGCGACGCGAACGGTTAGAATAAAGAGCGATGAGTGTGCTGTTCGGCCGGACGGGGGCCTCCGGACGGCGGCCCATCGGGTCAGGAAACTCTCTGCCGGAGTCCATTCCAGCACCCGCCTTCCATTGGGCGGGTCAGCGAACCATCGCGGGAACCATCGGCTCCGGTTCACGATAAAGCCCGGCGCGTTTCTCAGCGCACCGGGCTTTTTGCATTCAAGGTGATCGCGATCAGGAGGGGCTTGCGGCGAAACCTCGCTCACCGGGAGCCCGGGTCAGGAATCATCGGCCTCGTTGGCTTTGGCTTCGCCGTCGGCCGACCGGCCTTCCTCATCGTTCTCCTGAGCGCCGGTGTATGGCGGCTCGAGGTAGCGGATGCCTGTGTTGGGCTGCGTCGGATCAAACAGGTACGCGTTGCGATGCTTGAGGAAGTCGACAAGGTCCGATGATGGGATGCCGAAGGCAAGTCCCTGGAAGAAGGTGAAGCCGGCACACACCACGCCGACCACTTCGCCGCGCGCGTTGAACATCGGCCCGCCACTGTTGCCGGGATTGATGGCCGCGTCCGTCTGGATGAAGCGGAGATGGCCGAGCGTTCGTGTTGTCGAGCTGACGATGCCCTGGGTGACCGTGCGTTCAAGTCCCAGTGGGTTGCCGATGGCAAAAACCAGGTCGCCCTGGCGGACTTCCTCGCTGGAGATCACCAGCGGATTGGGCTTGAAGTCCTTGAGGTCTTCCGGGTCGATCTGCAGCAGGGCCAGATCACGAAGCGGGTGCAGCGCCAGGATGCGCACGTTGCGGAAGTCGCGTTTCTCATAACCTGTCGGCCTACGCTCGAACATGGTCACCGAGACGCGTGTCTCATTTTCGACCACGTGGTAGTTCGAGATGATGTGGCCTCGGTCGCTGATGAAGAAGCCACTGCCCACGCCGCCGGGCGTGCGGATCATCACGATCGAATCGCCGAACTGGCTGACCAGATCGCGGACGGATCCGCCCTCGAGCTTGCCGACGGTGTAAATGTCCGAAGATTCGAGCCGGCTCTCATCAACCGGCGCGCCATCAGTGCCGGCGCTTCGCACCGAGGCGACGCGCGCGGTTGGCAGGACCAGCACATCGTGCCCAAGGTCCAGCGCAAGATTCTCGCGATTCTGCCGAAGCAACGTCGCCATGATCCTCGCGCCGCCGACCAGTTCGACATTCACAATGGTTCCGGGAGCGATTTCCTCCATGGCCGGCCCGAACTCAAATACAGGCCCATCGGCCACGGTGCGGGTCGTCGGTTCGGCCGGTGGCGGGGCGATCGGCTCGGCCGCCATGGCGCGGACCGGCAACCGTTCGTATCCCATGTCCATGGCGATTCCGGCCGTCACCATCAGCGCGATGGCGCCGGCGATGATCCAGCGAGTGTGTCTCATGGTTTGGCTCCCAGGTAGAACAGAATGCGATCATGGCTGAAGATCGCCAGGTCCTGGCGACCGTCACCGTCGATGTCGAGTCCGATGAATTCACGAGGTTCCGAGACCTGCGTGCGGCGACCACGCCAATCCGCGCCGCCCCCGCCGTACGGATAGCTGCCGTCCTCGAAGACCTGCCAACTCATGCCGGTTGTCAGTTCACCTTCCCGTTCCTCCAGAAGCGTGGCCTTGCGACGCTCATCATCGAACAAGATCAGGTTCTCCCGGCCATCGCCGGTCACATCCGTCACGAAAATCCGCGCCCAGGTCGTTTCATCCAGGCGCCGGACGTTTTCGCTTCGGGCATCGAGGCTCTGCACCAGCGTCAGCTCGCGTGGCTTGCCATCCTCCATGCGGGTGATCATCTCCGGTGCGATCAGAAGCAGACCGATCCGCCGATCCCGAATCAGCCGGTTACCGCCGGGAAGCACGACCCGCTGCGATTCACGAAGGATGCCGGCTTCATCGGCCTCCAGATGAATCAGGCGCGTTCCTCCCTGCTGGAGCGCCAAAGCGCGATCATCCTCAAGCAGCACCAGGCCGCTCATCCGCGCGCCTTCGGCCAGCATCACCTGGTCGATCGGCTGGAGATCATCGCCGATCCATTGAAGCGTCCCATCCACCATGCGCCCCAGACGCCGCTCTTCGCCGGCACCGAAAAGCACCCAGTCGGTCATGGGAATGTTGGCCAACTGGGAAGGTTCACTGATGACCGTCTCGCCTTCTTCATTGATGACCGCCAGCTTGGGATTGCGGGCGAAACGCTCTTGGAAGAGCAACCTCCCTCCGCCCAGCCAGCGCGTCTGCTCAGCGCCGCCGGCACCGACGAATCGCTTGCTGATCGGTTCCTCGGCATCCGGTTCCAGAATGTTCAGTTCCAGATCATCGCCCAGCTTCTGCACCCACCAGATGGTCTCATCGGCCACGACCATGGTCAGAATCTTGCGATCCTCGACATCGGCGTGCCGAACCCACGGACGGGGGAAACTCATCCGCGTGCCGTCCCACCTGCTGCGATGCAGTTCCTGGGCGTCCTTGGCATGAAAGAGGACGGTGCCCGGGATGCCCGCCGGTGCCGCGATCGACTCCACATCGCTCAACGCCGGGAAGCTGCGCTCGGTTCCCCAGCCGCGCTCCGTCCAGCCGTGGAGCACCATGCGCGGCTGTTGGTTGTCGATATAGAGCACATGCGGCTCATCCTCGATGTTCACGATGGCCCAATTGGCCGAGTCCGCCACCGGTACCGGCAGCGGACGAAGCTGACGGAACGATCCTTCTTCGCCCTCGCCCATGCGGAAGCGGCGAAGCTGCCCGGCCGGCGTTGCGGTCATCAACAGCACTTCGGCCGGCTTCTGGGCGTGATTCAGCAGCGTTGCCTGCCGCACGGCGGTATCGGAAAGAAGCACCGGCGCGGCGAAGGTGCCCTGCACGTTCTCATACCAGCGGATCGTGCGTTCATTGGTTCGGGAGAACTCGACAAGGTCCAGCAGGCCGTTGCCATTGAGGTCCGCCAGCCAGAGGTCCAGTCGGCCGGTCCGTTCGCGGGGCGTCAGCCATCGCGGCTTGCTGTCGGCTTCCAGATCAACCAGTTGAATGCCGTTTTCAAAGCTCAGGATCGCCTGGGCGGGCCGATCATCGGTACGGGGATGAATGAGCATCTTGAACCGAGCGCTGAGCGTGCCGCCTTCGAGGGTCCATGAATCCAACCGCTTGATGCGGTCGGCCGGGTCTTCGGCGTTGGGGTCGTAGCTCAGTGAAAGCAGCTTCATCGGCGGCGACACCAGCACGAGCAACTCCATGCGACCATCGCCGGTCAGGTCCGCCGCGGCGATATCTCTAGGCAGCTCCTCGAGGGGAATGACCACCCGTTCGATCTCCGCGGCCATGGGCAATTCGTTGGGTCGGTCTGGCGATGGTGCCGGCGCTTCCTTGCGCGCATCCGGATCGAGCCAGCGATACATCAGCAAACGGGACTGGCGCGTGTCCACCACGATCAGTTCCTGACGGCCGTCGCCGGTCAGGTCCACGGCCATCGGGCGGCTGATGCCTCCCTCCTGACGGACCACACGCATATCCTGCCAACCCTGGAATGATGCATGCAGCGTCATGGTGAAGGCCGTAAGGACAGCGGCCACGCCAAGTGCGACGACACGAATGTTCATGGGCACAACCTCGGAACGAAAACGACAAGCCAAGCAGGCGGGCCAACGATTACCCGCGAGAGATTTTATTATATCGTGCTCCGTCGGTGTGCGCTGGAATCAGCCCCGGCCGTACCCACCCAACCCGTGCGACCGGCACCTTGAGTCGCCCCGGGGCCCGCCAGCAAAGTACGGCTAAGCCCGCCTGCGGGGAAGAATCGCCAGAACACCGAGGGCGAATCCGATCAGCGTGCCCGGCTCGGGAATGGTGACCGAGGTCGGGCCTGAAGCACCGAAATTGTCGAACAGCCGGAAGGCATCGCGCAGGCCGACGCGTTCATCGCCGATCAGGTCGCCGCTCATCCACCAGGCGTTCTCGGCGCCCAGGTTGGCCTGCAACACGGCAAGATCGGCATGATCCACGACGCCATCAAGATTCACATCACCAGCCAGGGGCGCCATGGCGAGAATCTCAAGCGCGCCGGTATCGGTGTTCCAGCCGCCGGCAACGGTGAGCCACGGCGCGATCAGGATGCCCGCCGGAAGCGAGGCATCGGTGAAGACCAGGTGGTATTCCCCGTTGCTGACCGGAATCGTGAACGCGCCGCTTTCCATCGTCAATCCATCGGCGATGATCACATGGTCCGATGCGCGGCGAAGCTCGAACGGCAGACCGGCGATACCTTCGCGCATGGAATGGCCGTTGTCCCTCGGCGTCCACGCTCCCGAGCTGTCGAGGTCTTCGTAGACCAGGCCGAAAATGTGGCCTGTCGGACCAGACGAAGCACGGGCAAATTTCTGCGTGGCCAAGTGAACCCGCGTGGTCCACGAGGGCAGATTATTCTCGGGCGTCGGCGAGATCAGACGGGTCTCGATGGCATGGCCGAACAGCCGGAAATTGGCGTTCATCATGTTGTTGCGGTGGCCGGTGGAGTTCCACCAACCGGTGTGATTGGATTCGACCCGTGCGGCATTGACCGGGATCGAAGTGCTGCTCCAGGCCGCGGCCAGATTCTCGCCCGCCGCGTTCCACGTCAGCCCGGCGTTGGTGATGCGCTGGCCGACGGTGGCCCCGGTATAGCCGGGTGAGTTGATCAATGGCGTGCCGGTGGATTGTCCGTTGTCCGTCTGGTTGTGCGCAAAGGAGCGAGGCGGATCGGTCCTGAGCAGCTCCTCATTGCCCAGATTCTCGAACATCCAGTTGTTGTGCCCAAAGGTCGCATCATCCAGCAGCAGGTTGTAGGCCACGGGGCTGACCGGGCTGTGGCTGTAGCTGGTGCCCTGGATCGCGTTTTCCAGCGCGGGATCGGTCCTCGCCCGGTTGACCAGATTCAGCATGTGGATGTCCCAATCCGAGTGCGTGGTCGCACCGGCTCCGGGCACCTGGAATGTTGCGGCCAGAGCCACGATCGTCAATAGACGAGGCAGAGAGCAATTGATCAGCGCCATGGTCGATTCCTTCTATATTTTGGGAGATGCCCAACGTTTGGTCGGGGATATGACCACCCGAGTCCGTTCCGCGATTCCTGATAAATCCCTACCCGAGACGCATTATACGAGAATGCGTTGGCTCTTGCCCGGGACTTTACCGACCGCCGCCAGCGCAGTATAGTACGGGGCTGCCTTGAATGAACCCCACGCCGCCGGGCTTGGAAGCCGGTCGGGCGATTTGGAGCCAAATGCTTATGATTGAGTCACTTAAGGGCGATGACGTCGTCAACAAGGTCGGTGGTCGATTCCACCTGACGGCTCTGGTTCAGCATCGTGTCCGCGAGTTGATGGACGGGGCGAGACCGTTGGTCGAACGCGCCGGGCGGCACGACATCGAGGTGGCCCTGGACGAGGTGATGCAGGGCAAGATCGCCATTGCCGAAACCCAGGCTGACGAAGCCGAAGATTTCGCCGATCACCCGGCTGAATAAGCCCGCGCGCCGATCCGGTCGGAGTCGATCGCATCTTTCGATTCGCATGCGGGTCGTTCCACGAGGCGGGTCGGCAGAGTCGGCGTTGGTTTCGGTGGGATGTCTTCAGCAATGGCCGAAACCCCCAAAGAGATTTTCGCGGATCGCACCATCCTGGTCGGGATCGGTGGCGGCATCGCCGCGTTCAAGACCGCGATGCTGGTCAGTCGGCTGGTTCAGCACGGCGCTCGAGTCCAGGTGTTGATGACTGAAGCGGCGACGCGCTTCATCACGCCGTTGACGCTCGAATCGCTTTCCGGCCGCCCGGTGTTCACAAGCATCTGGCAATCGATGGATCGGCCGGATTCTCAGCACATCGCCCTGGCGCGTCAGGCTGATCTGGCCATCGTCGCACCGGCCACGGCCGACCTGATCGCACGCCTGACGGCGGGGTTTTGTGATGATGTGGTGAGCCTGGTGCTCAGCGCGCTGCCACGTGATCCGGTCGCCGTCCCGGTTCTGCTTGCGCCTGGAATGAACGAGCAGATGTGGCGCAATCCGATCGTGCGGCGAAACGTGGCACAGGTGCGGGAGCTGCTGGGCTGGCGTCTGGTGGGTCCGGAGTCCGGTTGGCAGGCGTGCCGCACCTCGGGTGAGGGCCGGATGAGCGAGCCGGAAGCCATCCTTGAGGCCGCCGCCAGGCTGCTCAGTCGCGCTTCAGCCGATTGAATCACTTCAGATCGTATTGCCATGGACGGGGGCTAAAATGCCGCCCGCTTCCGGGCAGAGTGGTCCCGGGCCGGAGCATCGACTTTTGCGCATCCTGTTGCTGAACCAGACCTTTCACCCGGACGTGGCCGCCACAGCGCAGCATGCCCATGACCTTGGCCGATACCTGGTCGAGCGCGGGCACGAAGTGGTGGTGGTGAGCAGTCGCTCGATCTATGGCTCGCGCGGTGCGGTCCTGCCCGCCCGGGAGGTGGTCGATGGGATCGAAGTCCATCGTGTGGGGTTCAGCCTGTTCGGCAAGGGATCGATTCTCGGCCGGCTGGCTGATTTTGTCATCTTTTATCTGGCCGCGGCCCTTCGCGTTCTGACGCTGCGGCGCCCGGATGTGCTGATCGGTTTCACCACCCCGCCGTTCATCGCCCTGGTCGGCTGGCTTTCCCGATTGCTGCGCGGCGGGCGGTTTGTCTACTGGGTGATGGACCTGTATCCGGATGTGCTGGTGGCCTGCGGCGTGATGAAGCCGGCCAGCCCGATCACGCGCATTCTGGATCGGATCAACCGCTTCTGCCTGAGACGTGCCGACCGTAGTGTCGTGCTGGGTCAATGCATGCTTCAGCGGGTGCTGGACAAGGGCGTGGACGCCGATCGGCTTGCCGTGATCAATGTCTGGTCGGATGATTCGGAGCTTGCCGCCGGCGCGGACGAGGCCGCGAGCCTGCGGCGGGAGTGGGGCCTGGCGGATCGCTTTGTCGTGATGTACTCGGGCAATCTTGGTCTGGGCCATGATGTGGAGACACTCCGCGGGGCGATGGAGGCGTTGCGCGATGATGAGCGAATCGCCTTTGTCTTCGTCGGTGGCGGCAAGCGGATGGATGAAGCGCGAAAGTTCGCCGAGGATCGCGGGCTTGCCCATGTGCGTTTCCAGCCCTATCAGCCGCGCGAACGATTGGGCGCGGTGCTGGCGCTGGCGGATGTGCATCTGATCAGCCTGCTGGATGCCTCGCTGGGCGTGATGGTGCCCAGCAAGCTGTACGGGATCATGGCCGCCGGCCGCGCGGCGGTGTATGTCGGGCCGGCGGAATCGGAAGTCGGACGCACGCTCGATCAGCACGAAGCGGGTGTGCGGATCGCATCCGGTGATGCCGACGGCCTGGCCGCGGCGCTGCGGAAACTGGCGGAGAATCCTGACCGGGCAAGGGAGATGGGCACCCGCGCTCGAGCTGCCCTGTGCGCTCACTACGACCGCCCGCACGCCTGCCTGGCCTGGGAGTCGCTCCTGCAATCACTCCATACGGAAGCCGATGGCGCGGCTGCCGGGGCATCGCGATCCGAAGCGCAATAAAAAGGCGTGACGACCACGAGCATCGTCACGCCGGGGGCAGCTTGGATCAGGGGCGGTGGGGGGTCAGCCGTCCCCTGAACATGTCAAGGCAGGTTTACTGAGCGGCGGAAAGGTGCTCAGCCTCTGAGGCGGCGCGGGCGAGCGCGGCGGTGACGTTGGACGGCAGCAGCACGCCATCAAGCACGTGAATGGTGCCGTTGAGCGCTCGCAGATCGGTCGCCACCACGCGGGCGTTGCCGATGTGGACGCGGGCGTTGTCGCCAGAGCCCTCGGTTCGGACGGTAAGCGCCTGGCCGGCGGCGGTCATGATGCGCTCGCTGCCGACGACCTGCTCGGAGTCGACGTTGCCGGGCACGAGGTGGTAGCTCAGGACGTTGATCAGCAGTCCGCGGTTTTCGGGCTTGAGCAACGCCTCAACCGCGCCCGAAGGCAACTTGGCAAAGGCATCGTCCGACGGAGCGAGGATGGTGAAGGTACCGCTGTTGAGCAATTCGACGAGCCCGGCGGCCTCGGCGGCGGCCAGCAGGGTCTTGAAGCTGCCCGCGGCCTCGGCCAATTCCACGGTCGTCCTGGGCATGATGACCGAATCGATCACATGAATCGTCCCATTGGATGCGGCGATGTCGGTGTTGACCACGCGTGCATGGTCCACCATCACCTGACCATCGCGAACCTTGATCGCGGCCTTCTGGCCGAGCACGGTGGGGGCCTCGTTGAGCTTGACCACATCGGCGGCCTTCACATTGCCGGGGACGACGTGGTAGAGCAGGATCGCCCGAAGCTTGTCGCGATTCTCCGGCCGGAGAAGGTTCTGCACCGTGCCCTCAGGCAGCTTGGCGAAGGCCTCGTCGGTGGGAGCGAAGACAGTCAGGGGGCCATCGCCTCGCAGGGCATCCACGAGCCCGGCGGCCTCGGCGGCGGCCAGCAGGGTCTTGAAGCTGCCCGCGCCCTGGGCGACGGCGACGATGTCGTTGGCCGGGGCGCTGACCGTCATGGTGTCGCATGGCGCACAGTCGGACTTGGCCTTGGCGACCGGCTGGGACGCCGAGTAAGCGCCGCAGGAGCCGCCGAGGCTGGGCGTGGCTAGCCCGAGCAGAGCGACGAGGGACGCACTGGCGAGGGTGGTTTGCAGGATGGACCGTTTCATGATGAAGCTCCAAAAAGGGGTGAGTGAATCGTTCAAAACGTTCATTAGATTAGTAGGCATCACCATGGTCAAGTCAAGCCGAAAGTCTCGAAATGCAAAAAATGCTGAAAATTATTGGAGTATGGCCGGGTCTCGCCCCGTGTTTCCCAAGGCGAAAAAACATTCAAAACGGTTGGCAGTGCAGGGTTAGGCAACCTCCGCGGCCACAGGTCGGCGGGGATGGCCATCACTTGGAGAGATGAGCCGGAGCTTCGCCCGGATCGCGGTTGTCCGTGGCCGATGGGTTTGCCTGGGGGCGGGTATGGAGCCTGGCTCAGGGCATGGGATGTGCGGATTCGGCCTCTTTTTCCTCTGGGGCGATGCCGATCTCGTGGAAGTAGTCCATCATGACAAGTCTCAGCCCCGCCGGCGTCACCCGGCCTCGCCGATCCTGGGCGGCTTCACTCAGCCGGCGGTTGAGGTCAGCACTGAACGCCTGCACCATGGCCGCGCGCTCCTCGGCATCGAGTCGCCCATCGCCATCAACATCGAACTGCTCGCTCATCTG
This sequence comes from Phycisphaeraceae bacterium, assembly GCA_020831765.1. Lineage (GTDB taxonomy): Bacteria > Planctomycetota > Phycisphaerae > Phycisphaerales > Phycisphaeraceae > JAFIFY01. The sequence continues at coordinate 23,257 of JAFIFY010000008.1, forward strand.
ATCGAACCAGCCTCCCACCGCTTCGGCCATGTGGCGATTGAATGCCCGGGCTTCCTCGGCCGAGACCACGCCATCTCCATCCAGGTCCGACCATTGCCGAACCTGCTGGGCGATCGACAGGAACGCCGGGGCATAGCGAAGCCGGCCGGCGCGCCGTTCCTCCTCAGACACCTGACCATCGCCGGTCGTATCGAACAGCCGAACCTCCAGCCGACGGCCGACGCTCTGGAGCTGCTGCTCGAACTCGGCCAACTCCTCGCGGCCGCGTTCAGTCAGATTGCCATCCTCATCCGTCTCGAAGTGTCGGGTGCGCCATCGCTCCTGCATTCGCTGCCAGACCCGGCGCTGGTCCCGCATGTCCTCACGCATCAGGCGTCGCTCTTCCTCGTCCAGAACACCATCCCCATCCAGGTCGTAGCGGTCGAGCATGTCCTGCTCAAACTGCTGGCGCATGGCCTGCCGGGCCTCCTCGGCCTCTTCCTCGCTAAGTGGTGCATCGCCTTCAAGGTCGAACATTTCTGGCGACTCGGGCGCGCCGGCGGCACCGGGCCTCGGGCGCTGCGCTCCGGGCCGGGCGGGTCGGCCACCTGCCGGCCGCGCTTCGGAAAGCGGGCCGCGGGCCAGCGCGGCCAATGCGCGGCGGCGCTCGTCGCCGGTCAATCGGCCATCACGGTTGTCATCGAACCGCTCAAGCACGCGGCGACGCAGATCATGGCGGTAGGCCTGCGCTTCGAACCAGTCGATCCGGCCGTTGCCATCGCGATCAAAACGCAGCATCCCCTCCCAACTGTCAAACGTTCTGACAAAGCCATCCTCACGCCGGCGATCGAGATTGAACGCCTCTTCGGTCAGCTCCAGACCCCGGCCAGCAGCGCGAAGAAATCGCTGGCGTTCCCCGAGCATGTCCAATGGTTCCACCACGCCCGTCAACAAATCCGGATCTGACCGGTCGCTCTGGGACGTCGGTGCTTGGGCGGCCTCGGTCTCGGTCGCCGCCGGTTGGCGATCCTCCGGTTCTTCAAGCGCGGCACGATCGCCCGCGGCCGGGTGGGCGGCCAAGGCCAGCGTCATTGATAGGCCGAGCAGACAGGCGATCAGCCTTGGTGCTGGACATCCCATGGTTCACTCCGAATGGTTTCTCGAGCCACGTTGGGCCTTCAGGCAGCGTATTTTGGGACTCTGCCTACTGATATTGGTACCAAGCCAGCCTTAATCCGGTTGCGGTCAATTCTAGCTGCAAGAGTGCGGTTTTGGGGTCGTTGTGGATTTGGAGGGATTGCTTTGGGGGCTTTTGAAAGTGCGCGGCCGAGCGGAAAACGTGAGCGGATCGCGTGGTTGCCGGCCGTCTTAACCGGTTTGTTGCGGCGGTGGTCCGCCCGGCCGAGCGGACGTTGCTTCCGCCCCCGGGGGACTGCGTCCGCGCCGGAGCTGAGCGTGACGGGGCCGCAACTGACCGGGGCTTCGGCGGGTAGCTAAGGGTTCGGGGGACGCGTATAGCCCGATGCCGGTGAGCGTTGGGCTTCAGACAAGGGGCTCAGGGGGATGGCTGAGCGGCGACAGGGCTACCCTGAAGACCGCGGCCGCCGGGGCACAAGCGCCGACCGAGTTGTTGCCGGTTCGCCGAGTCCGTGTGTGGAGCGGATGGAACCGTTCCGACGATAGGAGCAGGAGCAATGGGCATAACGGAAATCCTTCTTGAACGGGGGCTGATCACCTCAGAGCAGTTGGCCGCCGCGATGGATTTGCGCAAAAAGGACGGCATCCGCGCCGACCGGGCTCTGATTCGACTGGGCTTTGTCACCGAGGAAGAGCTTCTCAAGGTGACCAGCGAGACGCTCTCGATCCCGATGGTCAACCTGGCCGAGGAATCGATCGAAGTCGAGACCCTGCGAAGCCTTCCGGCCAAGCTGGTTTTCAAAAAGCACCTGGTTCCGGTGCGGCAGCATGATGGCACCCTGACGGTCGCCACCAGCGATCCCTTCGATCTCTATGCTCTTGATGAACTTCATCTCCATACCGGCCTGGAGATACAGACCGTCCTGGCACCCGAAGAGGAAATCGACAAGGTCATCAAGGCCCATTACGGCGTCGGCGGCGATACGCTCGATGAGTTGATCGCCGAAGATGATCTGGACATCAGCGCCTCGGTCGGGACCGAAGATGAGATCGAACAGGCTCAGGAAGCCAGCGTCATCAAGCTGGTCAACGAGATTCTGATCGAGGCGGTCAACGAGCGGGCCAGCGACATTCACATCGAGCCCTATGAGAATGACCTGAAAGTGCGTTATCGCATCGACGGTGTGCTTCAGGAAGCCGGCGTGCCCGCGGCGGTCCGCCGATTCCAGTCGGCGATCATCAGCCGCATCAAGATCATGGCGGACCTCAACATCGCCGAAAAGCGCAAACCCCAGGATGGCCGCATCAAGTTCCGCACCGGCGGCAAGGAGATCGATGTCCGTGTGAGCATCATCCCGATGCTGTTTGGCGAAGGCATCGTGATGCGATTGCTGGATAAGGCCAATGTGCTGTTCACCCTGCCCGAGTTGGGCATGGCCGCGGATACGCACGGGGTGTTCAAGGAACTGATCGCGAGGCCGCACGGCATCATCCTGGTCACGGGGCCGACCGGTAGTGGTAAGACCACCACGCTCTACGCCGCGCTCTCGGCGATTGTCAACGGGCAGATCAAGGTGCTGACGGTGGAAGACCCGGTCGAGTATCACTTGGATGGCGTCAACCAGATTCAGGTGTATCCGAAAGTCGGCCTGACCTTCGCCGCGGGCCTGCGGGCGATTCTCCGTCACGATCCGGATGTGGTGATGATCGGTGAGATTCGCGATTTCGAGACCGCCGAGGCGGCGATCCAGGCTTCGCTGACCGGACACCTGGTGCTCTCGACGCTGCACACCAACGATGCGTGCTCGGCGGCGACACGACTGGTGGATATGGGTGTCGAGCCGTTCCTGGTCACCAGCACACTCAACGCCGCGATGGCCCAGCGTCTGGTGCGGAAGATATGCACCGAATGCCGCGTGCTCTATGAGCCGGACCGGACCAAACTGCCGGACGATTTCCACCTCGAGCCGGACGCCAAGCTTTATCGCGGCGAGGGATGCCGGCGATGTCGGGGCACCGGTTTCCGCGGTCGATCCGGCCTCTATGAACTGATGGTCAACAACGATGAGATATCGCAGAAGATCATGGATCGCGCGCCGTCGTTCGAGGTGGTGCACGCGGCCAAGCGGCACGGCCTGAGGCTGCTTCGCGAAGATGGATGGAATAAGGTTCGGGCGGGCATCACCACGCCCGAGGAAGTGGTTCGCAGCACCAAGCTATGATGATCGGCAGACCCGTTGGAGCCCCCTGTTTGGATCATGGATGATCATGCCTCCATGCGTGAATTGACTTCGAGGGCGTTTTGGTCGCGGCGCGGTTTTCCCGCGATGCGGATCGATAGGATCAATGTCGCGAAGACCGGCTGGCCGGCGGACCAGGCCGGATCGTGGCCGGCGACGGTGAGAACCCGAAAAGCGTATGGCAACGTTTGAATACATCGCCCGGACACGTGATGGAAAACGGATCGGCGGCACACTGCAAGCCGATACCGAAGCGGCGATCCTGCGCGCACTCGATGAGCGGCAGCTCTTTCCCCTTTCGATCGAAGCCAGGGAAGAAGTCGCAAGCGGCGTCGGAGGCGGACGGGTCACCACCCGCCAATTGGCCATGGCCTACAGCCAGGTGGCCGACCTGCTGACCGCCGGCGTACCGCTCATGGCTTCATTACAGACCCTGGCGCGGATTCAGAAGGAAGGTGGGCTCAAAGCCGCGCTGCTCAAGGTGGTCGATGAAGTTTCTTCGGGCAAGACGCTGGCTGATGCGCTGGGTGAGCACCCCGGGGTGTTCCGCCCGCTGCATGTGGCCATGATCCGGGCCGGTGAGCGGGGCGGATTTCTCGAAGATGTGCTGGCCAATCTCGGCGGGTTCCTCGAACGCCAGGATGAGCTGCGCAACAAGGTGGTGGGCACGCTGATTTATCCTTTCATCCTGGTTCTGGTGGGGGTGGGCGCGGTGTCCTTCATGCTGATGTTCCTGGTGCCGCGCTTCGAGCAGTTTTTCTCGGAGATGACTCTGCCGCTGCCCTCGCGGGTGATGTTCGCCGTCAGCGGGGCGCTGCGCGATTTCTGGCCGATCGTCGTGGTGGCCATGGTCATGGGCATCGCGGGGCTCATCTCGCTGATCAAGAGCCCATGGGGCAGAAAAACGCTCGATGCCGTTGTGCTGCAATTGCCCGTGGTCGGTCTGGCGCTGCGCATGCTGGCGATCACCCGATTCTGCCGCATCCTGGGCACGCTGCTGTCCAACGGGGTTCCGATCCTCCAGGCCCTGGCCATCAGCCGCGATGCCGCCGGCCTGGTCAGACTGAGCAATGCCATCGAGGAAGCGATCGAAAACGTCCGCAAGGGCAAGTCCCTCTCCGATCCGCTCCGACAAAGCGGCATCTTTCCAGAGGAGATTCTGGAAATGATCACCGTGGCGGAAGAGAGCAACCAGATGGAAAAGACCTTGCTCAAAATTGCTGAAACGGTGGACCGCCGGACCGAACGCAGCGTCGATGTCGCCGTCAAGCTGATCGAGCCTGTCATTCTCGTGCTGATCGCGGTGGCGATCGGCTTCGTCGCCCTGGGCATCCTGATGCCGGTGTTCAACATGGCCAGCACGCTTCAGGGCTAGGATTATTCTTACGGATCACTGCAAGATTGTGACCGAATGGTCGCTGAACCCCCGGGCTTCGCCCACAACAACCAATATGAAGGAGCATTCCATGCCAAATCAAAGACGTCGTCGCGGCTTCACCCTGATTGAAGTCCTGCTGGTGCTGGTGATCATCGCGCTGCTGGCCGGCATCGCCATTTTCGCGATCGGTGGCACCAGTGAACAGGCCAGTATCGATGCCACACGCGCGAAGCTGCGCCAGCTTGAAAGTGCGTTGGAGCAGTTCAATCTCCAAGTCAGGCGGTATCCGACGACCGATGAGGGCCTCCGGGCGCTGATCGATGGCCCGCAAGACACCGATGGCGACGTGCCGCGGGTGTTCCCATTGGTCCAGCCCGATGCGCTCGAGGACGCCTGGGGCACGCCAATTAACTATGAACTGGTCGAAGCCGATGGCGATGGCGCTCGGGCACGGTTTTACGTCTGGTCCAGCGGCCCCAATCGGCAGAACGACAATCGCGAAGGCGATGACATCCTGCCCCGCCGAGTGACCGCCGACACCCCGTTAACGGCCCTGCCGGCGGCGCGCCCCCCCCCCGCCCCCGGAAATGTACGCCTCGGAAGTCAACGGCCCGGAAGTGTGCCCCCGGTAGCTCGGACGCTGCGGCGATGCCCGGTACCTGGTTCCAATCGTTCGGAGCCCGGGCTGGGCAAAACGCGCCCGGACGTGAGGCGGCCAGTCACCGGGCTGATCGTTCCCCCGTACGACGCCTTGTCGGTCAGCCTGCATGCCCCGGGTGGATGAACCCTTGTCGAGGATTGCGATGGATCAGCGATTACGCGTTTGCCGATCCGGGTCAAGCCTCCGTCGCTGGCGCCATGGCCGCGCCGCCGCGTTCACCATGATCGAGATCATCCTGGTGGTGGCGATTCTTTCACTGCTGGTCGGGATGATGGTGCTCAATGTGGGCAATCTGCTGGGGTCCGGCGATCTGGATGAGGGCGCGCAGCAGGCGATGAGCTTGCTGGAATCGGCGCGAGCCGAAGCGGGGTTGCGCGGCCGACGCATCCGGATGGACTTTGAGCCGGCCGAGGGTCACGGCGATCTGATGCGGGTGCGGGTTTCCATCGAGAAGCATCCGGTCAGCGCTCCGGGTGAGTTTGAGCCGCTCGAGGCGACCTGGACGCGCTTCATGGATGATGATGTTGTGATGGTGCATAGTATCACCTTGGTTGAGCAAAGCCGGCTCAAGCACTTGGTGGGCCGTCGAAGCCGGATGACCGACGATGACCAGCCGCCGGAAATTCCGTCGCTGGACTTCTATCCGGATCGGACCAGCGATTCGGCGGTGCTGATCCTGGTTCAGCCGGACCATCCCGAGTCGGAGGCGGCCGTGATCGAGATCGACTGGCTGACCGGGCCATCCAAACCGTGGAAAACAAGCCTGGAGCAGGCATTGGAATGGTTGAACGACCGGTCTGAACGATTCGGCGGCGGATTGTCCGATAACCCTGAAGGGATGGATCGCCGGCTCGAGTAGCCGGCATTGGCGCGGGCCGTGCATCGAGACCTCGATGGCACGATTCGGCCCGAAGAGTAACGCTGACCATGAAGCGACCCACCCCCCGAGCCTGGCGAGGCGTGATGCTCCTGGAAATTCTCCTGGGGCTTGCGCTGTTTGTCATCACGGCCATGGTCGTGCTCGGCGGGCTGAGCGCCTCGACGCGAACGGTGGCCAATCTCCATTTGGAAGGTCAGGCGTCCGATCTGGCCGCGACCGTCATTGCCGAAATCCTCATGGGTGAACGCACCGCGATGGAGCCGGGGCCTGATGCCTTTGAAGCGCCTTTCGAGGAGTGGACCTGGTCGATCAGCACGATGCGGAGTTTCACCGAAGCCGTCGGCGCTCCGGAGCTCACGCACCTGACGGTGACGGTCCGCCATCAGCCCACGGGTACCTTCCAATCGCTGACCGCGTTACTGGCGTTGCCCGAGGAACTGGTGCCCGATGGTTTGGACCCGGAGGGGTTTGATGAGGGCGCTGCCGACCCGATGCCCGGCGATTTTGATTTTGACTTCGAGGAGGGCGAACTTTGAGCCCGGCCGGTGAATATCCCGTGAGCGTCCGCGGCCGTTACGCTTGTCGACGCGCTCTGGTCGGCTTTACGCTGCTGGAGATGGTGCTATCGTTGACGCTGGCCGGCGTGGTGATCGTGGCGACGCTGTCCTTCCACCGATTCACGCTGGATACCCGGGCCAACGTGCTTGAAGCCGCCGAGGCGATCCACGCCCAGCGTGTGGTCATGGATCGGCTGGCGTTTGAATTGACCACCGCCCTGGCATATCCCTTCCTGAATCTCGGCCTCAGTGGCGATGAACAGCGCATCACTTTCCCGACGACCCGCGTTCCCGGTCCCGCGGCGTGGGTGGATCGCGGGCTGACCGATGAGCCCGTACCGCCGGAACACGATCTGGGCATCGTCGGTTATCGCCTGATGATCGAGGAAGAGGAGGGCGGTTTCACGCGGGTGCTGGGTCTGGAGCGGCTGGAGCAGACATTGGCCAGCGCGCGGGCACCGGAGGAGGGCGAGGAGATTCAATCCCGCCTTCTGACGCCACATGTACGGTTCATCGCGTTCGCGTATTACCTCGATGGCAACTGGGTGGATTCGTGGGAGGGCGGCGATCTGCCGCAGGCGGTTCGCATCACCATCGGCGGCGATCCGCTGCCCGAGGATGTGGAGATCGAGGATTACCCCGGCCAGCTTTTCCAACGCGTGGTCTTTCTGCCCGGCGGCTCGCGACCCGCCGGCGGCGGCCTGGGCGCGGGAGGTGGGCGATGAGCAATGATCAATCAACCGCCCGATGCACCGATGCCCGAACGCGGCGGCTTGCCGGTATCCGTGGCTGGCGTTGCCTGGCCCGGATGGTGTCCGGTTTTCGCGATGCCTCAGGCAGTAAGCCCAGGGTCCGCGGCGTTGTGCTGATCGTTGTCCTGGTGCTTACCGTTCTGGCCGCCATGGTCGGGGCAAGCCTCATGTACCGAGTCAGCTCACAAGCCCGTGCCGCGGTGGTTTCCAATCAGAACCAGCATGCCTATACCGCGGCGCTCAGTGGCGTGCAGACCGCGGTGGCGGCACTGGTGCAGAGCGGACTGGACCCGGCGGTGTGGTACGACAATCCAGAACTGTTCCGCAACGTTCTGGTGTCGGAATCCAACGGCGAGCAATGGTTCTTTACGGTTTTTGCGCCCAGTGAACTGGACCCTGAATCGCCTAGATACGGCCTCACGGATGAGAGTGGCAAGATCAGCATCAATCACCCCAACCTCGGTTATCTCGAACAGGTGCTGCTCGAGTTGCCGGGCATGGATATTGAATTGGTTGATTCGTTGCTCGATTATCGCGATCCGGACGACACGCCCCGGCCGCATGGCGCCGAGCAGGATTACTACGATCGCCTGCCAGTGCCGTACCTGATCCCCAACGGCCCGCTGGCCACGGTGGATGAGTTGCTGCTGGTTCGAGGCTTCACGGGCGAATTGGTCTACGGGGACGACATCAACCTCAGCGGCATGGTGGTTGAATCGGATTCGGACGATCTGGGCCCGGACTTTGCCCGGGAAGACCTTTCGCGCGGGATTCGCGCATTTTTGACGGTTTTCAGCTATGGGCCGAACCTTTCCAGCGACAATCGGCCCCGGGTGAACCTCAATGGGCCTGCGCCGCTGTTGGCCGCCTCCGGCCTCTCCCAGCGGACGCGCCGGTTCATCGCCCTGGTCCGTGCTGATGGCACCAATTTCACCCATCCCAGCCAACTGCTGGGCATGGAGTATCAGCTCCGGCAGAACTCGCGCCTGGATAGGCGTTTGCGGGCCGGAGCGGTGATCCGCGCCCAGGTGGATGCCGATGAGCTTGAGCTTCTGATGGACCGAACCACCACCAGCCGGGGTCGGGTCGAAGTGGGGCTGGTGAATGTCAATTCCGCCTCGGCGCCGGTTCTGGCGGCGATTCCCGGGATTGGGCCGGACCTGGCCCAGCAGATTGTCGAGGCGCGGCTGGACCTGGACCCCTCGGCCCGCCGCAGTGTCGCTTGGCTTTACACCATGGGGGTGGTCGATGCGCCCACGTTCCAGGAGATCGCACCCTTCCTCACCGCCCGCGGGTATCAATATCACATCCGCAGCATCGGCTTTTCAGTGCCGGGCGGTCAGTACCGGGTGATCGAGGCGGTCGTGGATGTGGCACGCGGCGAGCCAAGGATCATCTACATGCGCGATTTGACTCGGCTGGGCATGCCGATTCCCCTTGATGTCCAAGCCTTGGAGGTTCGATGATGGCCAGATCATTGAAAACCCTCCGGCAGTTGGCCGGCGGTAAAGCCAAAACCCGCAAAGGTCGGTTCCTGACCGTCGATATCGATTCGCGCCATCTCTATCTGGCCCTGGCCGAGCATGTTCGGGGCAAGACGCGCTTCCACCGCTTGGCGATGGAACCGCTCAACGACGAGACCAGGCTCGACGATCCGGTGGCCGTCGGTCGGGCGATCAGACGCGCGGCCAAGCGGCACAAGATGCAGGCCAAGGGCATGGTCATGCACCTGAGAAGGGCGCAGGTGGTGCTCAAGCCCATGGTGCTGCCCCGCCCGGATAGCGCCTTCGAACTGGCCCAGATGGTCCGCTTCCAGATCAGCAAGGACCTCTCCCTGGAGCCGGGTGAGACGGTCATTGACTACGCGATCGAAACCCACGTGGAGACCGAAGGCGAAGGCGAGGAAAGCGGGGGCCTGGAGGTTCTGGCGGCGGCCGTTCGCCATTCGATCGTCGAGTTCGCCCGCGCTGTGGCCCAGGAAGCACGGCTCAAGCTGTTCCGGCTCGGGCTTCGACCGTATGCCGACATGTTCGGGGCGCTCAACGCCCGGATGGATACCACGCCTGAAGCCCTGGCGCTGGTCCATCTGACGGCGGATGAAACCGAAGTCAGCGTCTTTCATGGCGATACGCTGGCCTTCAGCCGCGCCTGTGTCACCAGGCTTCACGGTAGGCCTGAGAAGGCCCAAGGCGATGCGACACAGGAGACAAAGGCGACGTCCGGCGCGGCGGATGCGGCCGTGCTCGAGGCGGCGCGCAGTCTCCAGAGCTTCCAGGCGGTGCAGCGGGATCGATCCCGACCGATCGGGACCATTCTGGTGGCCGGTGGGACGGGCTTCGAGGCCGAGGTTGCCGATAAGCTGACCACGCGCCTGGGTGTCCCCTCGCAGGTCTTCGAGCCGTCGGAACAGGTTTTGATTCGACGAAAGCCGGATGAATCACTCAGCGGATTCATCAGTTGCATCGGCCTGGCGGTCAGTGAGCGGGATGTCTATCGCCAACCGTTGAACTTCGACCGTCCGAAGAACCCCAAGGCACCGTTGAACATCAAGCGCGTCCGGCGGATCGCGATTGGCGTGGCCGCGGCGATCCTGCTGTTCGCAGGCGTCGGCTACGCCATCAACGAGCGCATCACCCTGACCCGCGAGCGCGATCGCCTGACGACCATGGTCGCCCAGCAGCGTGAGCCGGTTCGTGAAGCGGCGCGCCAGGTGCGGAGAGTTGAATCGCTGAACCGGTGGACCGAATCGGCCGAGCCATGGGTGGGTCACCTGGCGTTGATCAGCTCGGCGTTTCCCGATGCCGAGTTGGCCTATATCAACAGCTTCACCACCCAATCCAATCGACGGGTGAATTTCCAGCTCTCGTCCCGCGATTCCACCGTGGCCGACCGCATCGAGCAGGCCCTGCGCGAACTGGGCTACGACGTCGTCGCCGGACGCACCAGCCAGCCGGACCAGGAGGGCTACAGCCATGTCATCGACATGACGCTGACCGCCGGTGATGTTGAGAAGGTCGATCTGGCCGAGCGCACCGCGCAGCCCCGGCGAGAGAACGATCTTTTCCGTCCCGGCAATGAGCGCGAGGCCGAGGAGTTTCTGTCCAATCCCCGCGGCGGAGCCCGTCCCGGCGCGGCCCGTCCGGGCGGCGGTCAGCCGACGATCCGTCGGGGAGGGACGCGCTGATGAACCCACGCGAAAAGCGACTGGCCGTGATCGTCGGCGCTCTGCTCCTGAGCGTGGGCGGCCTTTTCATCGTCAAGCAGGCGGTGATCGATCCGCTCGATCGGCTTCGAGTGGAGATCCGCAACGCGCGCGTACAGTACGAGGACAACGAAGACCGCATCCTACTGGCCCGTCGGCAGTCACTCCAGGCCGAGGAATTGACGGAGTTGACGTTCAGCAAAGATGTCCGCGAAGCGGCGGCGCTCAGTCGCCAGCGGCTGGTGGAGCTTCTTCAGCGAACTATGCTCGAGGTCCGCCTCAATCCGTTGGACAACGAAACGATCGACCGTGCCGCGGGGGATGTCGCCGTGGGATGGAGCATCACGACGCGGGGCCGGCTGGAGAACATTCACGATTTTCTCTTCCTGCTGCAGAATGACCCCTACGTCAACCGGCTGGAGAACATCCGGATTACGCCCGTTGCACGATCACCGGAATACAATTTGACCCTTCGTTACCAGACGCTGGTGATGCCGTCGGCGATCGCGCGGCCGGCGACCGAGCCGTTGCCGTTCGCTTCGCTGGAAGACCATCGTCGCGATGAACATTGGCAATTGGTTTCGCGGAATATCATGCGGCCGTTTCTTGCCCGACCGCCTCCGCCGCCGCCTCCTCCGCCGCAGCCTGAGCAACCTCAACAGGCGCAGCAGCCGCCTCCGCCACCGCCACCACCACAGCCGACCGCCCGGCCCGAATTTCTGCTCGTGGGTATATTCGAGCACCCGCAGGGCGTGGATATCAGCTTCAAGAACACGCAGACCCAGCGGGTCACCACGATGCAGATCGGGGATCGGTTGGCCGGGGGCGAGATCGTGATGGCCGAGTTACGCTGGCGGCCGGACCCGCGCGACGAAAACAACCAGCGTCCCAGCCGCGTCATCGTCAGAATTGACGACTCCTACTGGGCAATTGACCTGAGCATGATTCTTCGGGATCGATACCGGTTGACGCCGGATCGTCTGCCCGAAGACCTGCGAACCGAACCCGTTGATGCCGGCGATGAGCCGGTTGAGTCCTGATGCGCTCGGGCCGTGACCCGGTCCGATCGCCGCGACTCCATATTTGAGGATGCTTCGATGACCCCACCCACCCGCTTCAACCCACTCCTGGCCACTGTGATTTTTTGCGCGGGATTCGGCCTGCCATCGGCCGCGCTGGCCGAAGGCGAATCCGCGCCCCCGGCACCGGCTCCGGCGTCCGCCGAAGCTCCGCAGCAGCCGGCCTCTGACCAACAGGAGAATGGTTCATCGAACAACGATGAAGCCCAACAGCGAGAGCGAGCCGAGCGTGAGGCTCGTGAAGCCGCCGAGGCCCGAGCCCGTCGCGAAGCGGAAGAGCGCGAGAAGGCCGAACGCGAAGCCCGCGCCGCTGAAGAAGCCCGTGCTGCGGAAGAAGCCCGCGCCCGCGAAGCCGCCAACCAGAAAAAAGATCCGGAGATCACCTTCCGGTTCCAGTTCGAGGGCATGCCGTACAACGAGGTCGTCCGTCGCTTCGCCCGCGCTGCCGATAAGCCGCTCATTGGTGATTTGAACATTCAGGGCGAGATGACGTTCTTCGATGCCGAGCCTTACAACTATGGCGAAGCGCTGGATACGCTCAACATCTTCCTGGGGATGCGGGGCTACCAGCTTGTCGAGGTGGGGCGCTACCTTCGCCTGAGCCCGCTGGGAGAGCTGGGCAACCTGCCCAAGCCGATTCTGCGCGGCGAGGTGCCCACCGACGATCTTCGCCCCGGCCAGCTTGTCACCGTGGTTCTACCGCTCCAGCACATGGAAGGGACCGAGGCCGCCCGGGTCGTGCTGCCGATGGTTTCGGCGGTCGGCAACATCGCGCCGCTCGGACGGGGGCGCGCGGTGGTCATCACCGACACCGTCGCGAGCATCAACCGGATTCGCCAGATGCTCGCGTTGATCGATCTCGATGCTTTGGCCGATCAACGTGTGGCGACGATCCGCTTGCAGCATGCTTCGGCACAGTCGGTCTCGCAGATCATTGATCGGACGCTCGGCCGCCCCGTGGTCATCGGCCCGCCGCCTCGACAGGGCGCTCGAGCGCCGACCGCACCGGCGGTTTTCTCCAGCTTTGATGAGCGAGCCAATATCGTGGTCCTGCGCGGCAGCACCGAGACCGTCGCGATGGCTGAGCAGCTTGTGACCCAATTGGACCAGCCGCAGACCGATGACCTTTCGGCCACGCTTCGTATTTTCAACTTGACCAACGCCCGCGCCGATGATGTGGTCGCCACCGCCAACCAGGTCTTCGGCCCCACCGGCCGGGGCCAGCCCGCGGGCCCACGTATCGTCGCCGACAACAATTCCAATCGTGTGATCGCCTCCGGTTCGTCGGACCAACTCGAGGCGGTGGAGCGCGTGGTCAAACAGATGGATGAGGGTGCCCAGGTCGCGGCCGGAACCCGAGTGCTGCGCCTGAATCATGGCCAGGCCGACCAGATGGCCCGTATCGCCCAGAATTCACTGAGCCGGCGGGATGCCCGCGGCCGACCGATCGCCACGGTGAACATCGTGCCCGATGCATCAACGAACACCCTGGTCATCACCGGTCCCTCGGCCGATGTCGAGCAGGCGGTCGCGCTGATCAGTCAACTGGATACCCAGGACCTGCAGGAAGCACGCGAAGTACGTGTGATCCCGGTCAAGGCCGGCGATGTCAACATCCTGGCTCGATCATTGAGAAACGTGCTGGCGCGTCCACCAGCGCCCGGTCAGCGCGGCCCGTCGCACTCGGCCACCATCGAGGCCGACCCGGCGACCAGCACCCTCCTGATCGCCGCGCCCCCGTCCGATTGGCCCGCGATCGAAAAGGTTCTGGCCGACTTCGACGCTGCGATTCCGGAAGGAATGGCGCGCGCCGGCGAGGACCCGGTGAACCGAGTGGTCACTTTGAAACACGGTCAGGCCGACAACATGGCTCGCATGGTGCAGAACGCGCTGAGCCGACGCGATGCCCGCGGCCGACCGATGCCCACAGCCAACATTCTGGCCGATGCCACCACCAATACGCTGGTCATCACCGGAGCCCCGATCGATGTGGATCGTGCGGTTGAGCTGATTGGCCAGTTGGATACCCAGGACCTCCAGGAAGGTCGCGAAGTGCGTGTGATCCCGGTCAAGGCCGGTGATGTCAATACGCTTGCGCGTTCGCTTCGAAGTGTCCTCGCGCGTCCGCCGGTGCCCGGCCAGCGCGGTCCGACCCACACGGCCACCGTCGAGCCGGACCCGGCGACCCGAACGCTGCTGATCGCCGCGCCGCCCGCTGAGTGGCCGGCGATCGAGAAGATTCTGGCCGACCTTGGCGATGCGATCCCCGAGGAATTGACCCACACCTGGGAGCCGCCGGTCAGCCGCGTGATCCCCCTGAAGCACGCCCAGGCCGAGCAGATCACCCCGCAGTTGATTTCGATCTTCGCCGATCCGCGCAATCCCCGCATTCCGCGCGGCAGGCCCGGTGCCGGGCAGTCTCCGCCCGTGGTGATCTCGGCCAATACCCGAAGCAACACGATTCTGGTTTCGGCATCGCCCTTGGATCAGGAAGAAATCGCCCAGGTCGTGGCGATGCTCGATACCGAAGCGGACAGCGCCCGCGAGACCACCGTCCTGGTGCAACTGGAGAACGCCGCCGCCGCCGAGGTCGCCAACGCCCTGCGTGCGACCCTGCCTCCGGTTCCGCGCGGCCAGCAGCAGAGTGTCGTCATCCAGCCCGATCCGCGAAGCAACACCATTCTGCTTCGTGGCCCGATTGAAGAGCGAATGCAGCTTCAGGAGCTGATCGCCACCCTGGACAAGACCACGGAACGGGGCAGTGGCGAGCTGCGCACCGTCGCGCTCCGCCATGCCACCGCCGAGCCCGTCGCCGCGACGCTCAACCAGATATTCGCCAACCCCCGCGCGCCGCGCACGGTGCGCGGCGATCCGCGAACCGCCCAGACCGTCCCTGTTGTCATTACCGCCAACGCCCGCAACAACACGCTGGTCATCTCCGCATCCAGTGAAGATCAGCAGGCCATCGCCGAAGTGATCGCTTCGGTGGATGTGCCCGTGGATGATGAGGGCGACTCGGTCGTCATCGTGCAGCTTGAAGCCGCCCAGGCTGAGGAAGTAGCCGCCGCCATCCGCGCGACGTTGCCCCCGGTTCCGCGCGGTCAGGCGCCCGACATCCTTGTCCAAGCCGAATCACGCAGCAATACGCTGCTGGTCCGCGCACCGGCTGAGCAGCGGGCCAAGGTTGAGGAGCTGATCTCACGCCTGGATAAGACCACGCGTGATAACGCTCGCGAGACCCGATTGATCCGCTTAAGACATGCTTCGGCCAACGCGCTGGCCCAGATGCTCAGCGGCCTTTATGCCGGGCAAACGCCCACGGTGCGCGGCCGACCTCAGCCCGGCGCGTCGGCCACCTCGGTGACCATCGCCGCGGCGCCCGGCGATTCGACGCTGGTGGTCGAAGCGCCCCGGGCCATGATGGAAGAGATCGCCCAACTGGTCGCCAGCCTTGATGTCGAAGGCGGGGCGGGCCAGGTGCTGGTGCGTTCGTACAGCATCGGTGAGGCCGATGCCGGCCAGTTGGCCCGTTCGCTCAACAATCTCTTTGCCACGCCGCGTGGTCAGCAGCCCCGGCCCGGCGAGGTTCAGCCCCGCTTTGAGGCCGATGTCGCCACCAACCAGTTGATCGTTGCCGCGTCGGCCGAGCAGTTCACGCGAATCGAAGAAACGATCGAGAAGATCGACTCGGCCCGAGCGATCGACAGCCAGACGCGCACCTTCCCGCTTCGCTTTGCCAATGCCGAGGAAGTGCTGCCCCTCTTCCGCGAGATGCTCGATGCTCAGGATGCCGCTCCACGCGGACGAAGGCCCCAGCAGGCGACCCGCGAACAGCCCGTCCGCGTGGCCGCGCTGGCCCAGGCCAACAGCCTGGTCGTACAGGGCTCGCCCTCGACACTCGCCCTGGCCGAAGCGCTCCTGGAAACCATCGATACGCCCGAGGCCGTGGACACCATGACGGTCCAGGTCGTACAACTGACCAATGCCCAGGCGCCCAGCCTCGCCGAGGCGATCAATGCGCTGCTGGCATCCCGCACCGCCCCGGCCCGGCCCGGCGCTCGGCCCGGTCAGCCCGGCGCGGCCGCCAACCGGGTGACCGTCACCGCCGAAGCCAATTCCAACAGCCTGTTGGTCCGCGGCCCGCTGGCCGAAGTGCCCGAAGTGATCAGCATGATCCGGCGATTGGATCAGCAGTCCAGCTCGTCGATGGTTGAGCTGCGCACCTTCCCGCTGAAAAACTCCGATGCCCGTGAGCTGGCCACCAACTTCAGCCGCCTGTTCACCGACATCATCCGGCAGCGAACCCAGGCGAATCGAAACCTGACACCGCCGCCCTTTGCCATCAGCGCTGATGTCCGCACCAACAGCCTGGTCGTCTCGACGACCGCGGCCCACTTCGCCCTGGTCAAGCAACTGATCGATGAACTGGATGCCGCGCCCGATACGCCCAGCCAGGAGGTTCGCTTCTTCACCCTGGCCAATGCCGATCCGTTCGATGTGGCCTTCAAGCTCAACGGCCTGTTCGCCGCCCGGCGCGCTGGTGAACGTCCCCAGATCGAGGCCGATTCGTTCACCAATACGCTGACGGTCATCGCCCGTGGCGAAGATATCGCGCAGATCGAGCCGGTCATCAACCAGCTTGATGATGCCGCGGTGCATTCGGCCCGGCAGGTTCGCGTGATCAAGATGGATCGGGTCCGGGCCGACCATATGGCCGAGCTTCTCGAGCGCATCTACCCGCAGGTGGGCGATTCACGCATCATCGTCACGCCGGACGACAGAACCCCGGCGACGCCGCAGCGCGTGCCCGGCGGCATCTTCCAGAGCCCCAGCCAGGCCGATGATGAGGATGCGACCCAATCGCTGGATGTCGAGCCCGGGCAGACCCCCGACGAGGCCCCGGAAGATGGTGACAAGTCCGCCGGGCCGACTTCGACGGACGATCAGCGGATTCAGGATGAAGCCACCGCTGAAGGGCGCACCCAGCAGCCTGATCCGGATGCGGTCAGTGTCGCGGTGGACCGCACCGCCAACGCCCTGATTGTCGCGGCCAATCGCCGGCAGATCGAAACCATCGAGCGGCTGATCCGCGATCTTTCGCTCGGCGAGACCTCGGCGGAAAGCGACTTTCGCATCTTCCGGGTTCGCCATGCTGATCCGAATACCGTCGCCCGCACGCTGACTTCGCTCTTTAACGTTCGCACCCTCGTGGCCGAGCGCCAGGCCGAACAGGAGCGTCAGCAACCGCAGCGGGGCCAACAGCAGCAACAGCGGGCGCCAGTTCCCCCGCCGGTCATCACCGCCGTGGCCGAGGTTCGTACACAGAGCGTCATTGTGCGTGCCAAGCCCGTGGACATGGAGATTGTGGCCCAGTTGATCGATGAACTGGACCGGGTGCCGACGGTGACCAGCGAAGTTCGCGTGTTCAAGCTCAAGAACGCAGCGGCCGATGATGTGGCGCGCAACCTACGCGAGCTTTTCGCCAACGCCGCGGTGGCCCGCACGGATGGCGAAGCGACTGAGCGTGAAGGCCGGGCCCGTGCTGATCAGCGACGCGTTGAAGAAATCGGCCAGTTGCTTGATCTTCAGCCTTTGGGCCGCGGCGAGACCGGGACATCGATCCGGATCAGCGGCAATCGCAACACAAACTCGGTTGTCGTCGCAGCGCCCGCCGAGGTCATGGGCGTTGTCGGTGACATCATCGCCGAGTTGGATCAATCCGGCGGTCAGGCTTCGGAGACCGTCGTCCGGCTGTTCCCGCTCAATCATGCCGAGGTGGGCGCAACGGTCGGTTCGCTGCGCGAGCTGCTGGTGGCCGGTCGGCCGCGCACCGCGCAGATTCCCGCCCCGGTCATCACCGGCGACGAAACCGGCCGCCAGATTCTGGCCTCGGGTACCGCCGAGCAGCTTGATCAGATTGCCGACCTGATTCAGAAGCTCGATGCTTCGCAGGAAGGCGATCCGATCCTGGTTCGGGTCTATCGCGTTCAGAACACCGATGCCCAGTCGGTGGCCACGGCGTTGGGCCAGTCGCTGGTGCGCGGCGGGCAGCAACCCGGCGGTCGCCGCGGCACTCCGGCAACACAGGCCGAAGGCCCGCGGATCACCGCCGAGCGTGCGGGCAACTCCATCGTTGTGCGGGGAACCGCGGGCGACCATGAAGCCGTGACGGAACTGCTGGCCGAGCTGGACGTCGCCCCGGGCGGTGATGATCCGGTTCACATCATCACGCTGCGGAGCGGTGAGGCCGAACAGGTCGCCAACGTGCTTCGCCGCGTATTTGTCACCGGTGCACAGCGCCAGCCGCGCGGCGCACAAACCCGATCATCGGTAAGCATCGAGGCCGACCGGGGCAGCAATCTCCTGCTCGTCCGCGCCGATGAGGAAACCACCGAACGCATCCGCGCCCTGGCGACGCAGCTTGATGTCGCCAGCGCCGGCGGAAGGCCCGGCCAGACGATCCTGACGCTGCGACACGCCCAGGCCGCCGCCGTCGCACCGGCGCTCAGTCAGGCGTTCACTCCGGCGCGCGGCGCTCAGGTCAGCCCCGAGAACCAGGTCAGCATCATCGCCGAGCCGGCTTCCAATTCGCTGATCGTCACGGCCAATGAGGCCAACCTTGAACGTGTCCGCGAGCTGCTTGCCCGCCTCGATACCGAAACCAGCGATGGCGCCCGAACCGAGTATCTGGTTCTCCGCAACACTCAGGCCGTCGAGCTGGCCCGAACCTTGACCCGCGTCGCGGCCAACGTCGCCACGCCGGCGGTGCGCGGCCAACAGGTGCAGCGCGTCGTGGTCGAAGCCGATCCGACCAGCAACACCCTGGTGATGAGCGGTCCGGCGGCGGAGTTGGAACGTGTGTTGAACATGGCCCGTCAGATTGATGAGGCGGGCGTGGATCGCGAGTCGTCGGTCTATCTGATTTCGCTCAAGAAGGGCGATGCCAATCGCACCGCGCAGATGATCCGCGATCTCTACAGCCAGCAGGTGGCCGTTGCGCGGCAGACCCGTCGCAGCATTGACCCTCTGGCCGTGACCGCCGACAGCCGCGCCAACGCCCTGGTCATTTCGACCACGGAGACCATGTTCGCCCAGGTCAAGGACTGGGTGGGCCAGGTGGAGGAGATGACGCGTCCGGTGGGCACGCCGCGCCTTATCCTGCTCGACCACGCCGAGCCCGGTGAGGTGCAACGTGCGGTGCAGGATCTCTTCGGCGCGCCCGGCCCGGCATCGCCGCAACGTCAGGAGCAGGATGACGGAAACGTCCAAGGCGCTGAAGGCCCACGAGGTCAGGCGGCGCGTGGGCAACCCGCCGGCGGCGGACGGGTGGATGTCTCCGTGCTCCAGCAGCAGCGGGCCCTGGTGGTCAGTTCCGACGATGAGGATTACGAGACGATCATGAAGCTTGTCGAGCTTCTTGACCGCGCCGCCGAGGAGAAGCGATCGGTCCTTCGCGTCTTCCGCGTCGAGAACGCCTCCAACGCCCGTGTCGCCGAAGCCATCAACACCATGTACCGCGGCCAGCCGGTTCGCACCGGCGAAGAGCGGGTCAACATCACGCCACTGCCCCAGAGCAATGTGGTGGTGGTCTCCGCGCCGGAGCGCCGCATGGCCGAAGTCGCCGACCTGATCCGTCAGCTTGATTCGGTCGAGACCCGCCAGGGTGTGGCCTTCAAGATTTACAACCTCGAACACGCCCAGCCGACGCGGGTGGTGCCCACGCTCAATCAGTTGCTCAACCCCGTCCGCCAGGCCCGGCCGGGCGAGCCGATCACCGTTCAGGCCGACGACCGCACGCGGTCGATCATCATCACCGCGCAGGAGACCGTCTTCGAGCAGATCGACCGCATCGTCCAGACGCTTGATCAGCCGGCGACCACCGGCGCGACCGATGTGCTGATCATCACGCTCGAACATGCTGATGCCACCCGCCTCGCCGAGGTGCTCCAGGGCATGCTCCGGCCCAGTCCCGGGCAGGTGGTCACCGCCGAAGCCCTGGCGCTGCAGGAACAGATTCGTCGCCTGCGCATCCACCTTCGCGGGATCGATCCCGAAGGCGAGTTGCCCGAGCTTGACCTGACCAAGCCCATCCGGATCAACGCCGATCCCGTGCAGCCAGGCCAGCAGGGCAGCAACCGTCTGATCGTGACCTCGACGCCGGGCAACCTGCGGGCGATGCAGTCGATTGTTTCGCTGCTTGATCAGGCGCCGGTGGCCGCCGATGTCGCGGTCAAGATCATGCCGCTGCGTCATGCCGATGCCGAGACGGTCCGCAATACGCTTCGCGAGGTGTTCACCCAGGGCCGGCAGTTCGCCGGTCGCCCGCGCACCAGTGCCGAGGGCCGTGCTGAGCCCGAGGATGATGAAGGACGCGCGCTGGTCAATCCGCTCAATGTCTCCTCGGACCTTCGCACCAACACCGTTGTGATCTCCGGCCAGCCCGCTTCGGTCAGTCTCGCCGAGTCGATCGTGCGCGACCTGGACAAGGAGCATCCGAAGATGGTGACCGAGGTGCGGTTGTTCCCCCTGCGGCACGCCGATGTCAATCGCCTGATGCCGGTGCTTCGCGCGGTGTTCGCCGAGGGAACCGAAGTGCCCGGGATGGAAGGCGTGCGCACACAGGTCACCCGGCTTCGAAGCGTGTTGGCTGAAGAAAACGTGAACATGACCGAGATCGCCCGGACCCGGGCGGCGCTGACGATCCAGGGCGATCCGAGCAGCCAGGTTCTGGTCGTGGCCGCTCGCGCGGACATGATGCCCCTGATCGCCGATGTGATCATGGCGATGGACATTCCCGGCTCAGCCGCGGGTGTGTATATCGTGACGCTCGAGCACGCCGATGCTTCGCGGCTCAAGCCGATCATCGATGGCCTCTATACCGGTCCCGGCGCGGCGTTGCTTCGCCCGGAGGATCGGCCGACCATCTCCGTCGATACCCGGACCAACGCCCTGGTGATCGCTTCCAGCGGCCGGACCTTCGAGGTCATGAGCGCGCTGATCAAGCGGTTGGATGTCAAGCAGGCGGTGGATGTGCGCGATATCCGCGTGCTCTCGCTCAAGAACGCCGAGGCCGGGCCACTGGCCGGTACGCTCCAGCAGATGATGGACACGCGTGTGCAGCGACAGGCCAACCTTGGAGCGGGCGATGCCGAGGCGATTCGGGTTTTCATCACGCCCGATGTCCGAACCAATTCACTGCTGATCGCCGGTTCCAATGAGAGCTTTGAGTTGATCGAGAGCCTGGTCGAGCGGCTAGATGGCGCTGCCCCCGGTCTGATGGGCCAGGTTCAGGTGTTTCCGCTGACTCATGCCAACGCCGGCCCGCTGGCCGCTTCGATGACCACGCTGTTCAATCAGCGGTATGCCGCGGCCCCGGCACCCGAAGTGCAGCGTCAGCGCCCGATCATCCTGGGTGATGTCCGCACCAACAGCCTGCTGGTGGTGGCCAATCAGGATGACACCGATGTCTTCCGCGGCCTGCTCGAACGGCTGGATGTGGAACTGACCGATCCGGCTGTTCTGCTGACTGTGATTCCGATGGAGCACAACGATGCGGGCATCGTCGGCCAGACGATCCAGCAGATTTTTCAGGCACGCCTCACGGCCATGACGCCGCAGGGCCAGCCGGTGAATCCGCAGGATCGTGTGGATGTGGCGTCCGATGCCCTGGCCAACGCCCTGATCGTCTCGGCCAGCCGTGAGAATCTGGCGATGATCCGAAGCCTGCTGGAGAAGGTCGATGTTCCGCCGCCCAGCGAGACGGGCATCGTCCGAATCTTCGCACTGCGGAACACCGATGTGACCCGCATGGCGACCATGCTCCAGAACCTGATCAGCCAGGGCCTCTACAAGCCCGGCCGCGCCGCGGTCACCAGCCCGGCGCTCCAGGCTCAGGAACGTGTGGCCATCACCACCGATATCCGCACCAATTCGCTGATCATCTCGGCCAGTCGCGAGAACGTGGCCGTGATCGAGGAGTTGATCAACCGGCTGGATGGTGCCGAGGCGGTCAGCATGGTGTCGGACCTGCGCGTGTTCGAACTGAAGCGCGCCGATGCCACGCGCATCGCTCCAACGCTCCAGCAGCTTTTCAACGCCAAACGCGCCGCCGAAGTGGAAGCCGGCGATTCGGGCCGATCCCTGGCGGCGACCTTCATCGCCGACCCACGAACCAACACGCTCCTCGTTGCCGGCAGCCGTGAGAGCTTCGCGGCGGTCGAGCGCCTGCTGGAGAATCTGGATGCCCCGGGCGCTGACCGTAACGCCATGTTCGCCGTGTTCACGCTTGAGAAGGGTACCGCCGGCGCCATTGCCCCGATGCTTCAACAGCTTTTCGACCGCCGGCCCGTGCGCCCGGGTGAGGAGCGCTATCCCTTCACCGTGATCCCGGACCTGCGCACCAACATGCTGATCGTCGGCGGCACGCCCGAGGATATCGAGATGGCCACTTCCATCGTCCGTCGCATGGATGAGGCGTCCGAAACGACCCAGCCGATGCGCGTCTTCCCGCTCCAGCGCGCCGATGCGGCGCAGGTCTCCCAGAGCCTGCAGACGCTTATCTCCGGCCAGGGGCCCGGCGCGGTGGCGGGCGTGGCGGTCAGTGTCGATCAGCGGACCAACTCGCTGATCGTCACCGCCGGCGAGGCGGACATGGGCCGGTTGGGCGAGCTGATTGAAAAGCTGGATGTCGAAACGGTGCTCAACGTCACCGAAATCCGCATCTTCCCACTCAAGAACGCTCGATCGACCGAGCTTGCCCCCATCCTGCTCGAAGCGCTGACCAACAAGCCCGCCGCGCTGCACGGCGCAAGCCCCAATCGCCAGACGCTCCTGCGCTTCATCAGCGACAGCCCGGAAGGCGAAAGGCTGATCAACAATGCCCTGCAGGAAGCGCTCCTGATCACGCCGGATCGGCGTTCGAACAGCCTGGTCGTCTCCGCGCCGATCGAGAGCATGCCGCTGCTGGAGCGCTTGATCGCGACACTGGATGCCGGTCATCCCCGCCGCGCTGATCTCCAGGTGTTCCAGTTGAGCAACGCCGATGCCGCCCAGATGGGTGAGCTGCTCTCGGATATGTTCCGCCTCCAGCAGGCCAATCAGGACGGTGCGCGAAGCATCCAGTACACCTTGATCGAACCATTGAAGGAAGGGCAACTGGAAATGCCGGGCGTCTCGGCCGTGCTGGGTACCGATGACCAGGCAGCGCTGACGGTGACGGTGGATGTTCGGACCAACAGCCTGATCGTCGGCGGCACGCGCGAGTACATCGAGCTGGCCGGTCGGGTGATCCGGCAGTTGGATGAAAGCCCGGCGCAGGAGCGCGTGACCCGGATCTACTACCCCCGTTACAGCCAGGCGCAGGCGATCGAGGCGGCGCTGAGAAGCTTCCTGGATCAGGAGCGGGCGCGGCTGACCCAGACGTTGGGCACCGATGCCATGGGCGCCGCGGTACGGCGGCTGGAGATGGAAGTGGCCGTGGTCGCCGAGCAGAACACTAATGCGCTGCTCATCTCGGCCAGCCCGCGGAATATCGAATCGGTCATGCAGATGATCAATGACCTTGATCGGGAGCAGCCTCAGGTGCTCATTCAGGTCATGCTCGCCGAAGTCACGCTGGACGATGAGCGGAACCTGGGCTTTGACTGGAACGTCAACAAGATGTTCGACGGCACCACCGTCCGCTTCGGCACCGACTTCGGCATTCAGAACGCCATCACCCAGCTTGGCGGTGCCAACGTGTCGGTGACCGGTGGCGATGCCAACTTCTTCCTCCAGGCACTGCATTCAGCCGGCCGTGTGCAGGTGCTCTCGCGCCCGCAGATCACCGCCGCCGACAATCAGGTGGCGCGAATCACCGTCGGACAGCAGGTGCCGCTGATCACCGCCAGCCGGGTCACCGACCTGGGCGATACGATCAACACGATCAGCTATGAGGATGTGAGCATTTCCCTCGAAGTCACGCCGCGAATCAACCCCGATGGGCTGGTGACGCTTTCGGTGTCGCCGACGGTTCGCTCGCTCTCGACGTCGAGTGTTGAGGTCAGTTCCGGTGTCCGGGCTCCGATCATCAACAATCGCCAGGCCGAGACCACCGTCTCGGTGCAGGACGGCCACACCATCCTGATCGGCGGCCTGATCACCACCTCGGATGACAAGCAGGAATCGAAGGTTCCCCTGCTGGGTGACATACCCATCCTGGGCTACGCTTTCAGGCGAACCACCGATATCAAGGAGCGGCGCGAACTGCTGATCATCATGACGCCGTATGTGGTCCGCAATCAGCAGGAGGCCGACCGCATGACCAATCGGCATCTCGAGCAGACCGGCCTGATCAAAGATATGAAGCGGGATGAGATTCAGGAGGAATTGTTCAGCCCGTTCCGCGGCACACCCGATCACGCGAGGCAGGGGCAAAACATGCCGCTGATTCCGCAGGATCGTCGTCGGGACAACGGCATGCGGAATCACGGCGAGCCCGCGCCGGTACCGCCCTTGCGCTCCGGCGCTCCTGAGTCCGGTCGGGAAAACTCATTGGGGCCGCTGGTGCCCGCGTGGCGTGGCGGGGCCAATCCGGTGGACTCGGACATGCCGCTGGTGCCGCCTTCAAGGCGATGATGGGGCCGGGCGCGCGTGCGGGAAAGTACAATAGCCGGAGGTCGGGCCGCCATTGGCCTGCCCCGGCTGGCGGATGTTCACGCGGCCGGAGTGCGGCGAAGGTCGTCGTGCGGCCGGGCGATTGGTAACCGGGCCGATCGCTGGATTGTGCCGCGCCGATGTCCGAGTGGCCAAGGGATGGGGTAGGGGATGGGCCATCATGCCCAGGAGTTTGTCAGAGATGCCTCAACGTCTGATCGCGGTTTTCATCACCTGCCTGATTGCGACCGGCTGCAACACGACCGGGCTCGGCACGATTCGTGATCCGGCGACGGGCGCCACCTATCGCGTCGCCACCGCCTATCAGCCGGTCGTGGGTGCTTATCTGATGGCATCGTCCGTGACGGTGCGTGATCCGGGCGATGGCTCGGAGCACGCCGCCGTGGCGATGTTCTTCCGCCAGTCGGGTCATCCCCAGTCCGTGGCGTTGCGCGGCGGTGAAGTCCGCATCGCGCTCTATGACGGCGATCCCCCACCGGATCAACCCATTCTCGAGACCCGTCCGGCCAAGCACTGGGTGATGAACTTCGAGCACCTTCAGGAACTCGGCTCGGCATCGCAGTTCGGATGGATGTACCAGACGCGCCTGCCCCTGGATAACATCCCGCTGACCTCGCCCCGAGTCAGCATCCTGGCCGTCTACTGGCCGCCGGACCCCGATGCCCCGCCCCTGATCACCTCGCCGGTGATCATCAACCGACGCTATTGATCGGGCCCAGGGCGAACGCATGTAGGCCCGGCGCATAAAAGGACTTGATAGTCGTTTGCGCTCCCCGGGCGCATCGGCTACACCTCACCTCAGTTACACGCGTGGCCACGCAGCAATACCGCGAACCGACAAAGGAGCGCATCATG
>JAFIFY010000011.1 GCA_020831765.1 Phycisphaeraceae bacterium
GAGGAGCGGGCCAGGCCGACGAACTCAACATCGCAACAGGCGCAAAAGAGGCAGATGAGCGCCGCGAGGTGCCAGTTTCGGAATCTTTTCATCGGTGTGTCCTTTTGTGGGGCAAGGCCGACCGATGGCCCGGCATGAGAGAAGTATACCCCCACGATTCGTGTGCCACCCCCACAGAGTTCGCAAGGTCGGCTCAATGCAGCATTCGGGGCGAAGGTCGAACTCATCGAAAACGATGTCGGCGGACGCTCGCTGAAGCTCCCAAATTGACCAGGTGGCGATTGAATCCGGTGTCCTCCGGCATTCAAATGACGCCGGACGCCGGGATGCGGGGTCTGAAAAGACGGTCGTGCGATCGGTGGAACTCGAATCCATCTCATGCGTTGATCGATGGTGGCGGCTATCCTTTTTGTCGCCCGCATTGGAGCTACCGATATGACACGATTGTTCTCCAGTCTCATTCTGGCATTGGTCACCATGATGGCCGTACAGATCGGGCTTGCGGATGTGGCCATCACGGCCCGCCCACTTCCCCATCGCCCCGCGTCGGAGGCCGAAGCGGCGACCGATTGGTTCCGCGTCTGGAATCAGGCTTCGGTCGTCATCATCGGCGAGTTAACCAAATTCGACAACCGGGGCGCTGCACGCTCGCTACCGCCGATCTACATGAATGATCTGGAGTTCAAGATCGAGCGTGTGCTGCGCGGCCAGATCAAGGAAAAGAGCATCGGCGTTCATCATGCCCATCGAAGCATGGAGAATTTCCCCTACCGCATCGGCGCTAAGTACATTCTTTCGATCAGCACCACCGGTGACCGCAAATCCGTG
This sequence comes from Phycisphaeraceae bacterium, assembly GCA_020831765.1. Classification (GTDB taxonomy): domain Bacteria; phylum Planctomycetota; class Phycisphaerae; order Phycisphaerales; family Phycisphaeraceae; genus JAFIFY01. The sequence goes on from JAFIFY010000011.1 coordinate 829, forward strand.
GGCGTGATCCGCCTCGCTGAAGAGGATGCGATCGCGGAGGCGGAGTTGGCCGCGGCATTGCCCGTGGGCTGGGAACGGCGAGGGGATGAGATTCATTCACCCTGGGCGGTTCGCGGCAAGGATTTCTGGCGGGCCGAACCGGCCCAACGGCCGGCCGAGGATGTTCGGCGGTGTGCCATCACCGGCCGACCGGCACTGATCGCCGGTGATGAATTGAAGCTGACCATCAAGCCGGTTGAGCCGAAAGAGAGTATTCAGTGGACCAATCCCGATGGCGACGGCGAGTTTGACATCATCCTGTCCAACCCGACCGATAAGCCCATCACCGTGCCGGCCGTGCTCACGCGGGAAGGGGTTCCGATCTGGGGCCACAGTCTGGTGATTCTTGCCGGCGGCGATCCGTACACCATGCCGGACGCCGAGCCCCTGCGCGGCAAGGTCGAATCGCTCAAGCTGGAGCCGGGCCAGAGCATCACGACACGATTCAACGTTCTGAAGCTCGACGGCCCCGCCTGGCCGCGCGGCGGCTACCGGATCGACTTGAGCTTTGCCATCGGCGAATTGTCGGCCGAACATTCCTTCTACTACATGTCGCGACACCATGACCCTCTGCGCCGCAAGGCCCAGGGTCTGCCCGAAGAGTGAATCACCCGGCAACTCAACGCTTTTTGCCGCTAAACCTGGTATACCCGCGCCAACCGCTCGAACGCCTCGATCTGACTTGCCCGCCATGATTCATCCCGGCCCAACTCCTCGGCCATGATCGTCGCGACAGTCGGCGCCATCGCGACAGCGCGGCGGCTGTCCAACAGCAGCTCCCGACCGCGGCGGGAAAGAACATCTTCAACCGTCATCGCCATTTCATTCCGCACCGACCAGAGCACCCGCGCTGCGGTCAGGTTCGAGCCTTCCACCAGTGGCTCGCCCAGTGCCCGGTCACGGCTGGCCATCCGCCGAATCGAACGGGCGTCCGTTCCATAGACCGCCAGCGGATCATCACGATCGACTTCAATCTCGCCATAACCGTGAATGCGAAGGTCTTCGGTAACACAAGGCGCTTCTGGAAGCTCGGCCAGCATCGCCGCGTGATCGGTGCAATCCTCGGCCATCCGGCGGTAGGTGGTCCACTTGCCGCCGGTCAGTGTGATCAGACCGGACTTACTGATGTGCAGGACATGATCGCGAGAGAGCGATGCGGTCCTGGTGGATTCTCCCGATCGGACCAGCGGCCGGATGCCGGTGAAGACGCTGAGCACGTCGGCCCGGCTCGGCGATCGGCGAAGGTAGGGCGCCGCGGTTTCCAGGATGAAGTCGATTTCCTCATCCAACGGCTCGGGCTCCAGTTCACATCGATTGATCGGCGTATCCGTGGTGCCCACGACGACGCGGCCATGCCACGGAATGGCGAACATGACACGCTTGTCACTGGTGCGGGGCACCATGATCGCGGTCCGGCTCTGGAGGAACCCCGAATCCAGCACAAGATGCACACCCTGGCTGGGGGCGATCATTGGCTGGGCATCCTGATCATCGAGTTTGCGAACGGCATCGACAAACGGTCCGGTCGCATTGATCACACATCGACAGGCCAGGCGCAGCGAGCGGCCTGAAAGCTCATCGACAGCCTCCACACCTTCGATCATGCCGTTGCCGGCGTGCATCAGCCCGGTGACCCGCGCATAGTTGACCATCGCCGCGCCATGATCGGCCGCGGTCATGGCCAGGCTGATCAGCAGCCTCGCATCATCGAACTGGCCGTCGTAATACAGCACGCCGCCGCGCAATCCCTTCTCGCTCAGGCCCGGAATCCGCTCAAGAAGCTCCTGCTTGCCCAGAAGCCGGGACTTGCCGAAGTTGTACTTTCCGGCCAGCAGGTCGTAGACCTTCATGCCGATGCCGTAAAAGGGCGCTTCCCACCAATCGTAGTTGGGCACGACGAATGCCAGGTCATGCACCAGGTGCGGCGCGTTCCGCCGGAGAATGCCGCGTTCGCGCAGGGCTTCCATCACCAGTGAGATGTTGCCGCGCTGCAGGTAGCGAACACCGCCATGCACCAGCTTGGTGCTTCGGCTTGATGTCCCCTTGCCAAAGTCGCTCTGCTCGAGCAGGGCCACGCGATACCCACGTGAAGCCGCATCGACGGCAACACCGACACCGCTTGCGCCCCCGCCGATGACGACCATGTCCCACGGTCGGTCCTCCGCTTCGATTCGATCAAGCATCGCCTTGCGGTCCATCCCATGCTCCCGCGCCCGGTAATTCCGACCGGACCGGCCTTCACTCGAATCTCAGTCCGGCTGCTCCCAGTCCATAGCGCGTTCCAGGGCGCGTGTCCATTTCGCCCGACGATCCGCGGCCTCATCACGGCTGATCCTGGGCTCGAAAACCCTTTCCTTACGCCACATGGATGCGAGGTGGGCCTGGTCCTTCCAGACTCCGCGGGCCAGCCCGGCGAACATCGCAGCGCCCAACGCCGTGGTTTCCGTCACTTCAGGCCGAACCACCGGAACACCCAGCAGATCGGCCTGAATCTGAAGAAGCAGGTTGTTCGCCGATGCGCCTCCATCCACGCGAAGCTCGGTCATCGCGCGACCCGAATCGCGTGACATCACCTCCAGGACATCGGCGACCTGGAATGCAATACCGTCCAGCGCTGCCCGCGCCAGATGCGCTGCGGTCGTGCCGCGCGTCAGACCCGCGATGATTCCCCGGGCATACTGATCCCAGTACGGGGCGCCCAGCCCGGCGAACGCCGGCACCAGGAAGACGCCCTCCGAATCCTTCACGCTCGACGCCAGTTCCTCGATCTCCGAGGCCTGCCTGATCAGACCCAACCCATCACGCAGCCATTGCACCACCGCGCCGCCGATGAAAACGCTGCCCTCCAATGCGTAACTCGATCGATCGGCCAACCGCCATGCCTGGGTCGAAAGCAGTCTGTGCGTGGATTGCGCCGGCTGTCCGCCCACCTGCATCAGCATGAAGCATCCGGTGCCGTAGGTGTTTTTGGCCAGGCCCGGCTCAAAGCACGCCTGTCCGAAAAGCGCGGCCTGCTGATCGCCGGCCAGCCCACCGATCAACACGCGGCGACCAAAGTGCTCGGTTTCGGCGTGGGCCAATTCGCCGCTGTTGGGCACGATCCGGGGCAAGAGCTTCGCCGGAATGTCCAAAGCATCCAGAAGCCGCTCATCCCATTGTCCGGTCTCAAGGTGCATCAGCATGGTGCGCGAGGCGTTGGTGATGTCGGTGATGTGTTCAGCGCCTCCGGTCAGATTCCAGACCAGCCAACTCTCCACCGTGCCGAAGCAAAGTTCGCCGGCTTGAGCCCGCTGCCTCGCTCCTTCGATGTGCTCGAGCATCCACATCAGCTTCGTCGCTGAGAAATAAGCATCCAGCACAAGCCCTGAGCGTTCCTGGACCAGTTCATCAATGCCCCGCCGCCGCAGTTGGTCGCACATGCCGCTGGTGCGCCGATCCTGCCAGACGATCGCCCGACCGACCGGCCGCCCTGTGGCTCGTTCCCAGAGCACCGTGGTTTCGCGCTGATTGGTGATGCCGATCGCCGCGATCGCGTCGATACCGACACCCGATCGCTCGATCGCCTGCCGGGCGGTGGCCAGTTGGCTGGTCCATATCTCCTCGGGATCATGCTCGACCCAGCCGGGCCTGGGGTAATGCTGGGTCAGTTCCTGGCCGGCCATGCCCTTGATCCGGCCTTCGGGATCGAACACGATCGCGCGCGAACTGGTGGTCCCCTGATCAAGGGCCAGGATGTGCTTCATGTTGTGGACTCCTGCGCTATTGTCAGGGGGAAAAGCCATCAAAGGCCGCACGAATCGATAGACCGTACGGCCCAGGTCAATTTACTCCCGCCGCCAATACACGTCCACGCGGCGGCAACGTGTCCGGCGTTGGGCAATAGCCAGCCTGGTCTTGCGTTGACCGGAACCCACGGCCTGTCCGTTCCACATGGGTTTGCACGACACGGTCCCGATCCGAACAAAGCCGGCGTGCGTTGGCCTCCCGCGTTCCCTCAAGGCTTGCACTCGAAGTAAGGAGTTTGCCGTTGACCATCAGCCCTTCAGCGTTATGGATTTCTCGATCCCTTCTCTTTTTCGTGACCATGGCCACGATCCTTGGCTGGGCGGCTCAACCTGTCTCCGCCGCTCAAGAGGGGCTGGTCCTGCATACCGACAGCCACTGGCGCTACCACCTCGCCACGCGTGAGCGGCCGCTCTACCAGGACGGCGAGGGGTCGCTGTTCACGTTCCATCGTCAGTTGGATCGTGTCGCGGGCGTGGAGGACGTTGGACATTCGATCAGCCTGCCCGAGGGTGAGAGCGAATGGGCACAGGCGGATTTCGATGACCAGGGTTGGACCTGGCACATGGGCCCACTGTTCCCCGGCCGTTCTCACGCGATCGGCCACGGCCAGGGGGAGCCCGCCGATGCCTCGCACCTGCTTGTTCGTGGTCGGTTCGGTCTGCGCGATGAAGATAGCGCCAGGGACCTGGTGCTCTCGGTCCGCTACCGTGGGGGTATCGCCATCTATCTCAACGGCCATGAGATCGAACGCCGGCACCTGCCGGAGGGCCCGATCGGTGAGACCATGCTGGCCACGGCTTATACCGCCGAGCAGATCGGACCCAACCCCGATAACGAGCAGCAAGCCGAAGACGCGGCCAACCGGCGATTGCGCTCGATCGAGCGAGTCACCCTGCCGGCGGCTCTGATGCGGCCGGGCACGAACATCCTCGCGTTCCATCTGGTCGCGGCCCCGTTGCCCGTCGAGGCGGCCGAGCGACACAGCTACCGCAACCGCTGGGCGACGGTCGGACTCCAGGAAGTCAAGCTCAGCGCCGGCTCTCCCGCCGCCGCGGCCGCGTTCCTGTCCAACGTCGCTCAACCCGATGGGGTGCAGGTATGGACGACCCAAACCATCGATGACATCGGCCAGGTCATCCGGTATGGAGACCCAGTTGAGTTATCTGAAGGCATCCGCCCGATCCGATTGGCCGCCGCACGCAACATGGTGATCTCAGGCCAGGCCATCGTGTCCGCCCCGAAGCCGGTGGCCGACATCGCCGCGCAAGTGTCTCCATTCACCGGTGATCGCGGCACGTTGCGTCTGCCGGCGGAGGCGGTACAGGTTCGTTACCCGGCACGCACCATCGAGGGCATGAGCTACCGGATGGACCGGCCGGATGTACTGCTCGACCGGCCAACAGGCCATGAGCCGCTGCAGCCGGTCTGGCTGACGGTCCGCATCCCCGCCGATGCGACCCCGGGCACTTGGCGGGCCACGCTCACCATCACGGCCGAGGGTTTGCCACGACCGGTCGAAGTGCCCGTGGAGCTGGTGATCCATGATTGGGACTGCCCCGAGCCCCAGGCGTGGCGCTCCATGGTCAGTATGGTGCATTCGCCTCATTCCGTCGCCTGGCACCATGGCGTTGAGATGTGGTCGGACAGACATCTTGAGCTGCTGCGGCCTTCCCTGCGGATGCTTCGTGATCTGGGCAACAACGTTGTCTACATCGATGTGATTCACCCGTCATTCTTCGGCAATGAGCACGGCATCATCGTCTTCCGCCGCGCCAATGACAGGCTCGTCCCCGACTTCACCTACTTCGACCGCTTCCTCGATGCCTACGCCCGGGAGGTGGGCGAACCGCGACGAATCAATCTGGTCATGTGGGAACCGTACGTGGAGCGTGATGGAATCACCATCAGCGTTCGCTCGGGTGATGGATCGTTGGAACATGTGAACGTCGGCCGCTACGGCGACGCCCGCCATCGCGAGATGTGGAAGGCGATGATGAATGGCGTGCATGAGCGTGTCACGGCTCGCGGATGGGATGAACGTGCGATCATGCTCGGGGTGGGCCATGACCGTCGTCCGTCCGGCGCGATCGTCGATTTCTTCAATGAGATCGCCCCGTACGCGCGATGGATGCTGTTCACACACGGCCGCGGCGATCCACAGATCCGTGATGGGCAGGTCAGCTTCGGCAATATGAAGGTGGGCCTGCAGGAGTACCCCTACTACGCACACGGCCGCGCAGGCAGGATTCACAACGGCATTCTCCACGGATGGGTCAATGACTGGTACGACTCGATGATCATCTGGGCCGGACGGATGATGCTCAATGACAACAGCTCCCCGGCCCAGTTCCGGCTTTTCGCCAACGCCGGTGTATTGGGCCGGTCGAACGGTTTCTGTCGGCAGGGCATCGACAAGTGGCCGGTGGTGAACCCGCACCGTCCCGATGCCGGGCCGCGACGGATGGTCCACGGCACCGGCGGCTGGGGCAATCTCTATCGTCACAAAGTCCGCGCCCTGGCCGCGCCCGGCCCCGAAGGCGCCCTGGCCACCGTCCGCTTTGAGTTGATGCGCGAAGGCCTGCAGGAAACGGAAACCCGCATCTATCTCGAACGCGCGATCGTGGATTCCGAAAAGCAGGAAGTGATCGGTGACGAAATCGCCGCACAGGTGCGCCGGATCAATCAACTGGACTGGGAAGCCCGCGAATCACTGCCGGGCAACACCATCACACCTGGCACGGACTGGCAGCATCGCTATGAGCAGCGTCTCGAGCTGGCGGCGGAAGTTCAGCGTCGTCTGCGAGCCGCTGAGCTTGAGTAACGTTGCGGCGATAGGCCCGTATGGCTGGGCGCTCGGAAGCGTACCTCGGTCAGACCGATGGGTTGAGCCCATGGCTAGCCCCGGGGAAAGAACGCAGCGCGAGGCGCATCAGCGTCGGCCGATCAACCTGAACCCCGGAAGCGACGCTTCGCCGTAAAGCTCCTAAGTATGCGAAGCATATGATCTTGTGCGCTCGGCGCTGGCGGTCGGGCGGCCTGATTTGCTCAACCGGCCCCGCTGGACAACATGGAAAAACTCTGCTACTCTTTTCCCGTCGCGTGGCGATGGGGTTCAAGGCGCGTAGCCCTCCCTCGCTTGGCGAAAGGTGAATCCATGGCTTTAGATGCGCAAGTAAAGACGTCTCTCATCGAGAGTTACCGGCGAAGCGAACACGACTCGGGCTCACCCGAAGTGCAGGTCGCTTTGCTCACCACCCGGATCAACTCCCTGACCGAACACCTTCGGCAGCACAAGCACGACTTTCACTCACGTCGTGGGCTGCTGATGATGGTCAGCAAGCGAACCCGACTCCTGCGTTATCTGCAGGAAAAGAATCGCGAGAAGTACCTGGAGCTGATCAAGCGGCTGGGTCTGCGTAAATAAGACCAGCAGGTTCGAGCGATCGCCGCATCCCGGTCACCAGTTCACTTTTGGTGATTTCCAGGCGTAGCGACCGCGATGTTGGAACCTGAGGAACCAGAGAAGGTCGGACAGGCCCGGAATGGAGGGCTTGGTGCCAGAAATGCTGATGATCGCATCACCATTCGAGCACCAATCTCCCTGTTCCTCTTCTGTTTCTGACCTTTTCGCGATACGGCGATCATGGGTTGGCTCTGGGACATTTGTGAGCGTGAGTCGGCCCAAGCGCTTCTCCAGCACCCCAGCCGGGACCTTGTTCGGTTCCGCCGGTGGTTTGGAGCCGTTATCCCGATCCGAACAAGTGAATTGATCAGAACTTACCGATCTGCCGCCATCCGTCGCAAGCCGCCGTTTCACGTGAAACAGCACCCGATCGGAGCCGGCGCGGCAGGCGGGCATTTGCAAGAGGCATGTACAGCATGGGACAGGTTCACAAAGTCGAAATGGAACTGGGCGGCCGCACACTGACGATCGAGACCGGTCGGGTCGCCCGGCAAGCCGAGGGTTCGGTCACCGTCCAGCACGGTGAGACGATCGTGCTGGGGACGGTCTGCAGCGCCGATCCGCGTGAGGGCATCGATTTCTTTCCCCTGACGGTGGATTACCGCGAGAGGATTTCGGCCGCGGGTAAGTTCCCCGGCGGTTTCCGCAAGCGGGAAGGCGCGCCCAACCAGAAGGAAATTCTCACCATGCGGAACATCGACCGCCCCCTGCGGCCGCTGTTTCCCAAGCATTATTTCGATGAAGTACAGATTCAGTGCTGGGTCCTGGCCGCCGACGGTCAGAATGAGCCGGATGTGCTGGCCGGCATCGCCGCCAGCGCAGCCCTGGCCCTGAGCGGCGTGCCCTTCCAAGGACCGGTGGGCAATGTCCGCATCGGCCGCATCGAAGGCAACTTCGTCAGCATGCCGACCGTCTCGCAGATGGAGTTCAGCGATCTTGACCTCTTGCTATGCGGCCACAAGGACGGGCTGAACATGATCGAGGTCGGCGCGACCGAGATTCCCGAAGATGCGATGCTCCAGGCCATCGAATACGGCTACGGCGAGGTCAAGCGAATCGTTGAACTGATCGGCCAGCTCGCCCAGGCGGCCGGTAAGCCGAAGAACGATCACTCAACCCCTCCGGCCGATGACATCGTCGAGCTGGTTCGCAGCCGGCTCAGCGAGCCGCTTCGCGCCGCCAAGACCGTCGATGGCGACAAAGCCACGCGCGCCGAAGCGGTCAAGAACACCATCAGCCAGTTCATCGAAGAAAACTTCCCCGCGCCGGCGGACAGCGCCGGTGTCGGCGAGTTTGCCAGCTACAAGAGCCGGGTCAGCCAGGCCAAGGTCGCCATCCATGACCTTGAAGAGGAAATCACCCGCCAGATCATCCGCTCGGGCAAGCGCACCGACGGGCGGGGCTTCGGCGATCTGCGTTCGATCGAATGCGTCCCCGGCTTCCTGCCCCGCGTTCATGGATCGGCACTCTTCACGCGCGGCGAAACCCAGGCGCTGGTCACCGCGACGCTGGGCACCAACAAGGATGAGCAGATCGTCGATGGGTTGGGCGAGGAATACTCCGAAAAGTTCTACCTGCACTACAACTTCCCACCGTTCTCCGTCGGTGAGGTCAAGCGCATCACCGGCCCGGGCCGCCGCGAAATCGGCCACGGCAAGCTGGCTGAACGCGCCCTGATCCCCATCCTTCCCCCGGTGGAAGAGTTCCCCTATACCGTCCGCCTGGTCAGTGACATTCTTGAATCCAACGGCTCGAGCTCGATGGCCAGCGCCTGCGGTGGAACGTTAGCGCTGATGGATGCCGGTGTGCCCATCAAGGCTCCGGTCGCCGGCATCTCCATCGGCATGATCCAGGCCGATGAGCCGGGACAGGAGGATATTTACCTCACCGACATCCAGGGCGAAGAAGATCACTTCGGCGATATGGATTTCAAGGTGACCGGCACCACCGAAGGCATCACGGCCATTCAGCTTGACCTGAAGATTCGCGGGCTGAATCTCGGGCAGATCGCCCGCGCGCTTGAAGAAGCCAAGGCCGCGCGGCTCAAGATCATCGACATGATCAAGGAAGCGATCCCGGCCCATCGGCCCGAGCTTTCCAAGCATGCCCCGCGCATGCTCTCCACACGCATCCACCCGGACAAGATCGGCAAGCTGATCGGCCCCGGCGGCAAGATGATCCGCGCCATGGAAGCCCTCACCGGCGCCAAGATCGAGATCGAGGACGACGGCACGGTCTACGTCTCGGCCGTCGGTGCCGGCAAGGCGGAGCGCGCTCTGGAAGAGATCGAGAAGCTCTGCGCTGAAGTTCGTGAAGGCGCGATCTACGATGGCACGGTCTCTTCGATCAAGGATTTCGGCGCGTTCGTCGAGGTCATTCCCGGCCAGGACGGCCTGCTGCACATCTCCGAGCTCAAGGACGGTTACGTCGAGAAGGTTTCGGATGTGCTCAAGGTCGGCGACCCGGTCCGCGTCAAGGTCATCTTGATCGACGAGCAGGGCCGCGTGAAGCTCAGCCGCAAGCAGGCCCTGGCCGAGGAAGGGATCGAAGACCCGATCCCTGATTCACCTCGCCCGGTTGGCGCCGGCAACGGCGGCGGAGATGGACGATCCGGAAGCGGCGGCTATCGCCAGGGCGGGGGCGGCGGAGGTGGCGGCGGCCGAGGCCGAGGCGGCGGTGGTGGTGGCGGTCGGGGCCGAGGTGGCGGCGGTGGCGGTGGCGGCGGCGATCGCTCGTGACCATCCAGGCTTCGGCCGACAGAGTCTGATATACACCAAAAGGGCTTCCCACTGTGGAAGCCCTTTTTCATGGTACTCCTCACCGATTCTGACCGAGGAGCCCCCGTCGAGCCCGGTTCGCCCACTCACCCGCCATCGCGATCGCTTCGATTTTCCGATGCGCGGCGGAGGGTTCGCTGTTCGTTCCGAGTCAGGCTCTGCAGGCCCTGATCCTTGACCTTGGCCAGAATGCGATCCACTTCCTTTTCCAGCTCCTCGCGCTCGCGTCGTTTGCGGGCCTGATCGACCATCCGGCGTCGCTCGTTCGCTTCCTCGCCGAAATACCGGTCCACGAAATCCAGCGCCCAGGGCCGCCGCACCAGTAGAAACCCGAGCAACGCCCCACCCAGATGCGCCGCTTCACCACCGGCATTGTCACCACCCGCGGCGATCGTCAGGAACGCCACGGCCATCAGAATAATCGCCAGCGTCCGCATCTTCAGGGGAATGGGCGGAAACAGCAGCATCACTTTCTGATGCGGCGCGATCACCGCCGCGCCGGCGAAGATGCCGAAGATGCTGCCCGACGCCCCCACCAACGGCGTCGCGGCGGCGATCCCCAGCAGGTCCGGAACCAGGAAGAAAAGCACCGAGAAAAACCACGCTCCACTGACACCGCAAAGCAGGTAGAACGCCAGGAACCGGCGACTGCCCCACCACTGCTCCAGGATCGGGCCGAAGAAATAGAGCCCGATCATGTTCACCAGCAGGTGCAGCATGTTGGCATGCAGGAACTGATAACTGAACCAACGCCAGAACTGGAAATGAGTCAGGGCCGTCTCGATGCTGAAGTACCCGAGAGCCAAGGGAACGCCCCCGGTGATGTAGCTGAGGAAATGGACGCCTGCATTGATCACAAGCAGCCACCGCACCACGGACATGCCCTGCAGGCCCGCGCCCATCCGATATTCGCCCCCGGCTTGTCCCCGGCCGTAATCGCGGTCTTCCCAGCCCATATCAGTCGGCCCCCATCATGCGTCGCCGTCGATCGGCATCCAGCAGCACCGCCAGCGTCTTGGCATCAACAATCCGTCGTTGATCAATCATCCGCATCACCTCGGCAAAGGGCAGCGGATGCACCGTGATCCGCTCGGTCGCTTCGAGTCTCTGGCCCTCGTGCTCCAGATCATAAGCCGCAAAGCAGTGCAGCAGTTCGGTGCAGAAACCCGGGGCACTGTAAATGGACATGATCGACTCAATCCGCCCCGCCCGATAGCCGGTTTCCTCAAGAAGCTCCCGGGCCGCGCAACCTTCGGGCGTTTCCGGCGCGGGCTCCAGCGTCCCGGCGGGAAGCTCCCATAACGGCTGATCGATGGCAAACCGGTGGTTGCGAATCAGGACCACCGTCCGATCATCCAGCCATGGCAGAATCACCACCGCCCCCGGATGCACGACCACCTCCCGCTGCCGGTACCCGCCGTCCCGCCGCTCGACTCGTCCCCGCACAACGCGAAATTTCTCCCCTTCGACCACACTGGGCAGCCCCCGCCACCGGGCATTGGGGTCGAGATGCGCTGCCGAATCTGTCTGAGGCGGGCCATCGGTCATCATCGCCCATTCTCCCCGATTCGCCACCACCTCGCACGGGGCATGATCGCCCACGTCGGCCGGACTTGCCCCGGCGGGGCACGTTGCTCAGAAGGTGCCACAAATGCCGGGCCGACGGCCGCGCTCGGGCACGTCGCATTCCCTGCCACCGGACAGCATCCTGCATCACCAGGATTGCACGGACGATGATCGCTCCGTACGGTGGTGGACCTTGTGGCCATCCCCGCATATGAAAACGCCGATTCCTGAACCAGCATCAAGCAAGGCGCGAACATGGCTCTGAACCCATCCAACCCGCTGCCGCGTTGGCGCGGATTCAACGTGCAGGAGATGTTCCGTCGTCGGGAGGAAGTTCAGCCCGACTCCATCACACCGGGAAGCAGCCTGGACTTTCGCGCCGAGGATATCCAATCGATTGGAGACTGGGGATTCGACTTCATTCGCGTCCCTGCGGACTATCGGCTGTTCTGGGCTGGAGGACAAGCTTGGGAAACGGAATCACTCTGCCAGGTGACCCTGGCTCGGATCGAGCGGCTGATGCGACTGGCCGAGCCCTGGGGCATCCACATCTCACTCAACTTTCACCGTGCCCCGGGATACACGGTCGCCAAGCCACGTGAAGAAAGGAATCTGTGGCGTGATCCCGAGGCTGAAACAGCCTTCGCACGCCTTTGGGGACAACTGGCCGATTACTTCAAGGGTGTCCCATCAAGGCGACTGAGCTTTGACCTTGTCAACGAACCCGGACACATCAACGAAAACTTCACACGCCAGGATCATGAACGGGTTATCCGCGGGGCGGTCGCCGCCATCCGCCGTTCTGATCCTCACCGACTGATCATCGCCGACGGCGTGGGCTTCGGCAATGAGCCGTTGCCGGAGCTGATCGATCTGGGCATCGGCCAGAGTTGCCGCGGCTACTGGCCGATCACGGTCAGCCATTACAAGGCGAGCTGGATCGACTATGACTTTCCTACGCCGCCATGTTGGCCGGGCGGAGACCATTTCGGCCGGCCAATGTTTCGTGAAGACCTCGAAGAACATTACGACCGTTGGGCGGCACTCTTTGCTGATCAGGTCGGCGTCCACTGTGGTGAATGCGGCTTCTTCAATCAAACTCCGCATGACATCGGGCTGGCGTGGTTCGGCGATGTTCTGGAGGTTCTCAAGGCGCGAAACATCGGCTTCGCACTCTGGCAATTGCGCGGCTCGTTCGGCATTCTTGAATCCGGCAGAAACGATGTGGCCTATGTCGATCATCACGGCCAACGACTTGACCAGCGGTTTCTGGATTTGCTCAGAAGCCATTGACGATACGATGCTTGCGACCGCCGGTATAGCCCACGGGTGTTGCCGGGACCGTTTGGTCGTTGGCATCGGATTCTTCCGTGATTAAGCCGGCAGGCACCTTTGTTCTTCCACATTGTCGCGCGGCCATGTTTCTGCCCCCTGAACAGAAGCTTCATGGGTTCCCGGATTTCTGGCTGTGACCAACCCGGCAATAATGTCGGCCTGTCGCCCGTCTTGACAGAGTTGAACTCGTCGCCGACGCCGGTATTACCGCGGCGATCGAGGCTCAGTGCCCGCCATACTCGTCGAAATAGGAAGCCTGGACCATGTTCAGACGCACCCTGCCATTCTTTCTGATCGTCCTTATCTCCGCCCTCCTCGTTCCCGGCCAGGCACATGCCCAGGCTCAGCGGCCGTTGGAGGCCGGCCATGTTGTCCTCCGGCTCATCGATGCCGGCCTGCCCCATGGTCAGGATCATGATGCCCGCGCTGATCTGGATTTCGAGTTCGAGTTGGATGCCGACGGCAACTGGGCGTCTGAAGTCTGGGCCTACGGGATGAACTACGCCCGCGAGGGACATTTCTATCGCTCGCTGGGCAAGATGGATAACCACGGTCAGTTGCTCAGCCACCGCCGCGACGACGATACGACACATCTTGATGTGGCCATCACCTTCATGGGACACCCGCATATCGGCCAGGGAATGATCCCCCACCGCTGGGGTCGGTATCACATTCAGGTCCAGCGCGAGGGCGATCAATACTCCGGCACGTACACCGGCCTGTTCAACGGCTGGCCGGTGCGCGGCAAGGTCGAGGGGCGAATCCAGCCACCAATGGTAAAGAATCTCGCGGATGTGCCGGCGCTGGATCCGGGCGAGCACCCTCGACTGATCTTCCGCCGACATCACCTTGAAACCATTCGCGATCGCGCCCGCAACACGCCCGAAGGCCGGGCCATGCTCCAGCGTCTGCGCGAGCGCCTTGAGGGCGACCGGCACTGGGGCAATCCACGAATCCCGCCGCGCTTCGCCGCTGGGTATGGCGTGCTCTACCAGATCACGGGCGAGCGGGAAGCCGCCGACGAGGCGCGGGATATCGTCGCCCAGATCATCGCCGGCCGGGGCCAGCATGGCCGTATGCTGCAACGCGCCCCCCGTGTGATGGGCACTGCGCTGGCTTATGACCTCTGCTACGAGGTGTGGGATGAGGATTTCCGTATTCAGGTGGCCACCTGGCTTGAGCAGGCGGCGTGGGATGTGCTGAATATGGGGGGTGGCGGCGGCCTTAATGATCATGAACACAGCAATTGGATGGGCATCGCCTTCAGCGGCGCCGGGGTCGCCGCACTGGCCATTCTCGGCGACCGGGTCGATTTTCCCGGCCCACCGGCGGCGCCGCCACATCTGAGGCTAAGCCCCCCTGACGACTACAAGCCGGGCCGCGATGTCCCCATCGCCGATCTTCAATCCGGCGTCATGCCGCGCACCTGGCTCATGGTCGGTCCGTTCGACACCGCCTCGGGCGACGATTTTCTTGCGCCCATCGGTGGCCGCGCCGCGGCACGACCCCAGCGCGGCCAACAGGTCGAGTCCGGCGATGTCACACGCCGTTGGGAGCTGACCACGGAATTCGAAAACGATTCACTCTGGCAGCATGACCACTTCACCGGTCCGCAACCGGCCCTGGACCTGCTGGTTCCGATCAAGCGTGCCTACCACTCAACCAGCTACTACCACCTGGCCCTGCGCGCCCAGCGGGCCGGATGGTATCGCTTCCTGGCCGATACCCAGGCCGGCGGCGAAGGCGCTGTCGCATTCATCGACGGCCATCGTCTGCAACATGGAGATGTGCTGCGTCTTGAGCCAGGTGTATATCCCCTGACGATCGAGATCAGCGTCGGCTCAACGGAGCCATGGGGCCGCATTCTCATGCAGCCTCGCTTCGAAACGATCAGCAACGCCGAAGCCGAGGGCCTGCTGGCCATCGCCCAGGCCCGGTATCAGCGCGTTCTTTCTCAATGGCAGCGTGACCATGAGGCATGGATCAACAGCGGCAAGCGATCCATCCGGGCAGCGCACCTTTTTGATCGGGCACAACGCGGCATGATCCGTCACCTGCACGCTTCGGCGGGTGACCGGGGCTTCTACATCGAGGGTGAGGGTTACTTGCGCTTCACCATGACCGTGGGCATGCTGCCTTTCCTCCATGCCCAGCGCATCGCGCTGGGGCAGGTTTTCACTGAAGCATCGGGCCAGGTTTGGCTTCTGACGCTGCCGCTGATCACCGGCATCGGACCCGGCGGCGAGCGGCCGGCGTATGGTCCGGCCGGATGGGGCAACATCAATCAGCAGGAAGAACGCAGCGGAGCATTCGCCATGGGGCTGAGCAACGTGCCCGCCGAATATCTGCCCGCCGCGCGTTGGTGGTTCGATCGCGTCTTCGGGGTTGAAGGCGGCAACGGCACGTTCAACATCCACCTGCCCGATCAGGCGGGCTACGCGCTGATGAACTACCCCTTCGATGTCCAGCCGAAGAATCCTGGCCAGGTGTTGCCCCGGGCAGTCCATGACCGCCATCACGGGTATTTCGCATTCCGGAAGGAGTGGGGCCAAACCGAACAGGGCCACGCCTCACCCAACGATCTGCTGGCGGTCTTCTACGCCCGCGCGGCGGTTCGGCGATATGTCCACCAGGCGTCCCGAAGCCCCAACATCCGGATCGTCGGCTTTGGTCACCGCTTCGCCGACATCGACCGCGTCGCGGTCCGTGAGAACATCGACGGCTGGCTTTATGGTGAAGTGACTCACGCCCAGCTCGATCCGGAAAC
This sequence comes from Phycisphaeraceae bacterium, assembly GCA_020831765.1. Classification (GTDB taxonomy): domain Bacteria; phylum Planctomycetota; class Phycisphaerae; order Phycisphaerales; family Phycisphaeraceae; genus JAFIFY01. The sequence continues at coordinate 16,562 of JAFIFY010000011.1, forward strand.
CGGCAATGGAAGCGTGACCGCCGATATCAGCCGCCAATACCAGGCTGATCAGCGCGACGAAGGTGTTAGCGCCCTTCGAGCCTTCGCCGTCGATTACAGCGGCCGGTCCGGCGCGGCGGGGCTTTATGCGGTCGTGGACATCGTCGAGGGCCTAAGTGGGCACACGTGGACCATGGCCACCGGTGCCCGGCCGGAAGTCGATGGCAATCGATTTACCGTTCAGCGTGGCAACGGGCGACTCAGTGGCATCGTCATCACGCCGGGCGAAGCCCGGATCACCGCGGATCGAGCCGCGCTGCGCATCACCGGGGACGGGCGGTTCTTCGTCGTGATGACGCTGGACGAAGGCGACAGCGATGCGGAGATGACAGTCACCGGTGAAGGCCTGGATTCGCGAGTCCGCGTCGGCCAGCGAACCGTGCGGTTCGACGGCCGGACGATCGTGATCGACTGATCGGGCAATCCCAGACAATGGCGTGCCCCGTGATCACGACACCGACGGGTCTAACGGTGCAGATGCACAGGCGATCGAGCCAGTCTCTTGGGGCCTTGGCACCGCGCTCCACCAATACCCCGCGCCCGTTCAGACCGGGGAAGATCGCATCAATTCTGGCCGAACACCCAACCCACGTGTGCGGGCTTCCGACCTCTTCACACCTCGGCGGCCTCGGTCGCGGCCTGGCGTTGGGCCTTGCGCCAGACGGCCGGGGTCTGGCCGTGGTGCCGGTTGAAAACGCGGCTCAGGTGATTGACATCGCGAAAGCCCGATGAGGTGGCGACCTGCGACAGAGGAAGCTCGCTTGAGGCCAGCAGTCGGCTGGCGTGTTCGACGCGGAGTCGGTGAAGCTCCTGCAGAGGGGTCCTGCCCAGCGCGGCAAAGCAACGCCGCTCGAGGTCACGGCGGGAGATGGGCACGGCCTTGATGACATCGGCCACGCGAATGCCATCCCGCGCATGCTGACGCATGTAGCGAAGCGCTTCATTGAGCGGAGCATCGGACACGGCGACCGCATCGGTCGAGCCGCGACTGACGATGCCGGATGGGGGAATCTTGATCCGTCTCTCGGTCAGATTCTCGCCATTGAACATGCGATCCAGCCAGGATGCGGCTTCACGTCCGATGCGTTCACACGGCCATTCGACGCTCGAAAGCGCCGGGCGGCACATCAGGCACATCCGCTCATAGTTGTCCATGCCGATAATGGCGATCTGCTCGGGCACGGCGATATCCATCTCGCGGCAGAGTTCGGCCAGGTGGCGCCCGCGCCGATCATGCACGCAGGCGATCCCCACCGGTTTGGGCAGGTCGTGCAACCATTCGGACAGCAACCGCCGAAGCCGAACCTCATCGCGAAGCTTGTCGGGCGACAGCTTGAGGTCACCGGGAAACGAACGGAATTCCGCGCCGCGGCTCACGGCGGCGTTCCGGCATCCTCTTTCCCTCAGCATGCTGTACCGATGGCCCAGCGAACTGCCATAGAACGCCAGCGTTTCATAGCTGCGGGCGAGGAAGAACTCGGCGGCCATCTTACCGGCCGCCTCATCGTCCGGGCCGACCGTTGGAACATCCAGATTGCCGATGACCCGGGCCAGATTCACCACCGGCAGGTGCCGAGCCTTGAGTTTGTCGGCCAGCTCATCGTTGGTGATGTGGGCGATCACCCCGTCAAGCTCCGCTGAGTCCAGCGCCGATACCCCTTCGGCCTCGTTGAGCAGATACGGAAAAGTCCAGTCCGTCTGGTCCTGGGCGTAGGCGAGAATGCCTCGCAGGACTCCTGAGTCATAACCACTGTCACTCAAACCAAATAGCGCGACCTTGCGCATCGATGCCTTTGCCATCGCGGCCTCGAAGAAAATCAGGAGAAAAAAGAGACAAAATCGGGCGACTTTGTCCCGGCCCAGGGATCGATGCCGATCACCGACCGGACACCAACAGCCTTCGCTGGGCCGTGTCCATAAAGCTGAACGGTCAAGTGAACAGATTTATGCCGCAAAATCACAGGCACAGACGAATAACCCGACCGAAAGGTCGAGGCGAGCATCGAGGTGTCCAGGCAGCACCCGGCGAACCGGAAATCCGAGCATCGAACCCGGGGGCGACCCGAAGCGGCCCTATTCGGCGTCCTCAGAAAAGATTTCCGCCCAGGCGGTGAGTTGCTCTTCCCGCCGCGCGTGATCGATGCCGAAGCGGTCGTCGATCGATCGAACGTAACCCCAGTCCTCGCGGTAGTCGATCGCCCGGAATTGCTTGAACCCGCCCCAGGTTTCGAACTGGTCAACGAGGGCATCGTCCCACGCGTAGGTCGCAAAAGCCTCACGAATCTTCCCCGCCAGATCGGGCTCGAGGTTGTGGACCCATCCGATCGCCGGGCCGGGGAACCGCGGCGAGCGATCAATAACCCGCAGTTTCCCCTGGCGATAGGCTTCGCTTTTTTCCAGCACATCGTCGGCGACCGCCGCGACCGTGTACTGTCCGTCGGCCACCCCGGCAATGGATGCGGTATGGCTGTAAGAGAGGACCGGCATGACATCCGGCGGATTGAACTTGTTCAGATCGAAACCGTGATCCCGCAGGTGCAGCAGAGGCGCGGTGTAACCGGAATTGGACCCCGGCCGAGTGAGCGTGAATTGCTGCCCCTTGATGTCCTGAATCGAACGAATCCGACTTTCCTTGCGGACAATGATGGCCATCCGATGTCCGAACTCCCCGTTCTCATCAGCAACCGTGAACGCGGGAATGAACCCCAGCCGATTGACCGCGAACGGCACGCTGCCGGTATTCAGGCCGGCGATGTGCAGCTTGCCGTGCTTGATGTCCAGTTCCTGGGCATTCCGATCAGTGTAAAGCCGGTACTCGACCTCCCGGCCCGTGGTCTTCCTGATCTGGGCCATCAGGCCGCCGAACGCCTCACGCCATGCTTCAGCCCGCGCCAATCGCTCCTGCTCGCTGAGTCTGGGATCCTCTTCAGGAATGTAGGCGAACGTCAGGACCGGCGGATTGATCCATTGTTCCGCCTGCTCGGGTGCATCCGCCAGCAGATTGCCTGAGCGGTCGGCAAAACGCGGAGCAAGACGGTTCGCAACCGGCGGACGAATGCCCAGCGTTCGTTCCATGCGGTCTCCACCCGCGATCGATTCAGGCAGTACCCTGGACAGCAGCCCGGGCGCGAACATGAGGATCAATCCTCCCACCACGATGACGGGAAGGATCACACCCAGGACCCGGAGGATCGAGAACTTGACCGGTTTCTTCTGATTCGGTGTTGACATGCTGACTCCTGAAGAACTTTCACGGCCAGACGAGGGGGAGCAGGCGCGTAACCCGCAAACCCCGGCAGCCTTGGCTACGACGATCCAACCACCGGGAGGTATCTTCAAACACACCGGGCCAGCCGACGGCCACTTGCGAGAAGCTCAATTCGAACCCGCGCGGCCGAGGGCACCGACTCAGCCCCCTGAGGTCGGCCAGAGCAAATCAGTACCGCGCCCCGGGAATCGAGCACTACCCCCCGCTACGTGGCGGACCGTCCTATGGCGGCAATTGAAATGATAATCAGATTTCGCGGATCGACCAAGAACTTTGGCCTTTCTTACCAATTTCTAATGTATCTTTCAGGCCGGTCGAGGGATGGTGGTCGTCGGGTGCTCCCGGATGGCCCGTGGCCCCGACCGAGGACGAGCGGCCGCGCGGCGGCCAAAGCCATTGGGATCACACGGTCGAGGTTTGACAGTTCGGCAAAACTCAGTAGCTTTACACACAGTTGAGTCTGAAGTTCCCCGCCGGCCTCGCCGGGCCGGATCGCGGGCTTTTTCCCCGGTACCTGTAACTGGAGTCTTTATCGATGGCCCTCAAGATTGGCATCAATGGTTTTGGACGCATCGGTCGTCTGGTCTTCCGCGCCGCACTGGAGCATAAGGCGGATATCCAGATCGTCGGCATCAATGATCTTTTTCCACCCCAGAGCCTGGCTTACCTGCTCAAGTATGACTCGATTCACGGCCGCTTTCCCGGAACGGTTGAGAGCGATGACCGAGGCATCATCGTCAACGGTACGCTGATCCCCACCACCGCCGAGCGTGATCCAGCGAACCTCAAGTGGGGTGATCTGGGCGCGGCTTACGTCGTGGAAAGCACCGGATTCTTCACCGATTACGAAGGAGCGGCCAAGCACGTCCAGGCCGGCGCCAAGCGAGCGGTGATCAGTGCCCCGACCAAGAGCGGGCCGGACCAGGTTCCCACGCTGGTCATGGGCGTCAACCACGACAAGTTCGATGCCAAGAAGCACACCGTGGTCTCCAACGCAAGCTGTACGACCAACTGCCTTGCGCCCCTGGCCATGGTTGTCCATCAGGCGTTCGGATTGGCCGAAGGCCTGATGACCACCGTCCATGCCGTCACCGCGACGCAACCGACCCAGGATGGACCGAGCAAGAAGGATCTGCGCGGCGGCCGCGCAGCCGGCTTCAATGTCATTCCCGCTTCCACCGGCGCCGCCAAGGCCGTTACCCTCGCCCTGCCCGAGCTCAAGGGCAAGCTCACCGGCATGGCCTTCCGCATCCCCACGGCGGATGTTTCCGTGGTGGACCTGACGGTCAAGACGGAGAAGTCCACCAGCTACAAGGACATCTGCGCCAAGATGAAGGAGGCTTCCGAGGGTCCGCTCAAGGACATTCTCGGCTACACCGAAGACCCCGTGGTTTCCACCGACTTCATCCACGACCCGCGCAGCAGCATCTTTGATGCCGAGGCCGGTATCGAGCTGAACCCCAATTTCTTCAAGCTCATCAGTTGGTACGACAATGAGTGGGGTTACTCCAACCGTGTCGTGGACCTGATGCTCCACATGGCCAAGGCTGACGGCCTGGGCTGATCGAGCTGAACGGAAATGCTTGCTTCCCCCAGGGGATGGTCGTCAATAAGCGGCCATCCCCTTTATCATTGATGGCCGGACCGGAATCAGCGTATCGTCTTGAGCAATTCGCCAAGGGCGTTGTTGGGCCGGGCAACCGACCGCGCGGCCTGGTGCGGCGTCATTGGTTCGGCATCGTCATCGTCATCCTCGCCGAGCGCATCCTCCACGGGAAGAATGGGCACTTCGTCGAGCTCCACGGCCTCGCCGCCGAGCCCTTCCAGGAGCACACACAGCGCGACCAGCGTTCCATAAAGGTCGTGATCGCCGCGCCGGGATGCCGAGTTCATCTCATTGTTGTGCTCGCGAAAATGATCGAAGTCTTCAGCGTCTGTCCGCCCCTGGGCGCGGCGTTGCGCAAGGCTGACGGCACGTTCATGCAACAGCAACGCCACCTCGGAGGTCGTCATGCCCATCCCCATGCTTCGCGGCGCGGTCCACTGCCCGTTCTCCGACTGTGTGACCAGCAGCCGGTAGGCAAGCTGGCGGTAGAGCCCCTCATGGCGAGTCTTCTGGGAATCTTCCCCGGGAAGCGGCCGGAAGAATGAAGCAACGCCCTCGAGCATTCGGTAAGGATACGGTCCCAGGCCGTAAGGCAGGTCTTCAATCGCCGTATCCGGTTGTCTTCGGGCCGGCTGTGGAAACTGGGGCACGCCACGCGTCGGGGCGATCTGGTTCAGTGGAGTGGTTCTCCCGGCCAGCGTCGACGGCCAATCACGACGATGTAGCGGCTCATCCAGCAAGCGATCGATCGCCGCGACCGCGCGTTCATCGCCGCGCTCGAATGGCCGCTGATGACGTGCCGCGGTCTGGGGTGCGGCCCGCATCAGGGCCGCGATCGCCGCCGCGCCCTTCAATGTGCTCTCGAGCGTTTCATCATTCAACAGCCTCGGAAGCGGCCCCTGCAGAGGTCTGAACAACTCGGATCGGGCTTGTTGAAATGTCTGATTCAGGGTCAGAAGGTTGTGCTCATCCCAGCCCCCATTGCGCAACTGGGTGCGGATCAATGCCGCAACGCCGTTGGCGATCGCACGATCAACCGATTCCGGCGCCGCTGTCGGCCGCCGGTTCACCGGGGTCCGCCGGGTCTGCCGCGGCAGCTTGCCGTTGATCTGTGCCTCTTCCAACGCGAACGCCGCGATGGACGTGGCTTCGACATCGGCCAGGGCGCGGTTGAAGATGTAGTAGCTCAGGCCGGTGAATCGCCGCTCTTCGATCTGCATGGCCCGGGTCGCCCGCTCAAGCCGAACCGCGTGCGTGGCCACATCGGCCATGGCGACATCGATCTCGCGCTTCAGTCGTTCCACCTGCCGCTGCTCATCACGAAGCCTCGCCCGTTCGCGATGTGCATCCTCCGGCAGCCTTTCCAGTTGGGACTCGAGTTGCCTGAGTTGACCGATCACCCGGTAATCCATGTCCAGCAGAAGGGTGAAGAGCGGATAGTGAATCGACACCGGCCCCCACATGCCCAGCGCAGGCCCCCGATCGCGAATCTGCCCATCCACCAGCTTGCCGACCATCCGGGTGATCAACTCATCATGGGTCGAATCGCCGAACCGTGAGTAGCCGGCCACCAGCCACGCCAGGTCCCAGGTATGGTCGGGCAGCCCGTAGTCGTTGAGAAGCGCGGCCAGTTCGCGGGCATGGTGCCGGGTGTAGTCCTCATCCTGAAGCCCGGCCTTGCTCAGCACATAGAGGGCCATGCCGTTGAGGCCGAAGAAGCCACGCGGATACATAATGATGCCTTCGGGATCCCAGATCGGGCGGGTGATCCGCCGGACAATGTCTCCCTCCGGGTCGCGCACCCGCCGCGTCTGCTGGCTGATCCCCACCTGACGGCGGGCGATTTCCACACGCACCGTTCGATAACCGGTGATCGATCCATACTCATCACGCTGCGGCACGAGGCGCTCGGCGTATTCCCGCTCGTATCGGGGAACATTCACCGTGATCTCCCTGTAACGCCGCTCACCGACCACTTCGGTTCCGATCCGGCTCCGCTGGCTGCGCGGCGGGAAGATCAGGTCGGTGTCATTGCCCGGCGCCTGCTGACGTGCGACCAGCGAGCCGATGCCGTTGGCCACCGCCTCGGCAATCGCCTTCTGAAGCAATTCCGGATCGATCTGATCAACCGCCGGACGCACCGGCGGCTCGGCGGCCGACGCTCGAATCGAGGCCGGGCCAATGACGTGCCCCAAAAGCACCACGGCTGAGCATAAAACGGTCATCAGGGTTCGGGTATGCATCATCGTGAACATGGCATTTCCTCTTGATCGCCGGCAACCGGGGAATCTTCAGTTGCGACATCCGCTAAGGATATTCATCTCTGTCAGGTACTTCCATCGGTTTAACCTCCCCCGGCCACCCCGCCGCATGAAACCCGACCCACATCCGGCTATGATCACAGATGCCTAACAAAACACGAACAACATTCCGCCATGGTTCCGAAATACCCGATCAACGCCGCCCCGCACCCTTCACCCTTGCCGTCCCCGCCGGAGGGCTCCGGCATCCCATCGCCCGTCGGCTTCTGCCGCGCTGCGGTCAGGCCGTATGCCGAGTTGGGCATCATCAGCAATTTCTCTTTTCTCACCGGTGCCAGCCACCCCCATGAACTGGTCGAGCAGGCCGCGAATCTGGGTCTGGAGGCGATCGGGCTGGCCGACATCAACACACTGGCCGGGATTGTCCGCGGGCATGTCGCGGCGAAGGAGGCCGGCTTTCCCCTCCGGGTGGGCAGCCGCCTGCGCATCGATCTGACGCCGCCCGGAGACGATCAGCGCCGCCGACATGCCCGAAGCAGCCGGACCGCCCCACCGACCGTTTCCGCGGCCGCCGAGGACCTGACCCGGCTTTCCGATCCCGCCGCCGGGTTCAATGCGCCATGGGTCGGCACAACGCCCGGCCGTCGGCCCAGCGGCATCACGGACCAGCCCGCCGATCCCGCCCATGTGCTGGAACTTCTGGTCTATCCGACTTCGATCGAGGGATACACGCGTCTATCCCGGTTGCTCACACTGGGCCGACGCAACGCACCCAAGGGGTTCTGCGAGCTGCGCCTGGTTCATCTTCTGGCCACCGATGCGCGGGACTGGCAGGTGGTGATTCTTCCGCCGCGCAAGAACTGGGGCCAATCCTGGATCGCCGCGGTGCGAAGCATGCAGGACACCTGGCCACAGGCCCGGGCGGTCACGCAACTGGGCTTGATCGGATCCGAACACAACGGTGCCCGCCCCACCGGCGGGGACTCGAACCTTTCGCTGGCCGTGTGCGCAGCGCTCGATGGCCGCGATCAAGAGCATCTGGCCCGTGTATTGGCCCTTGGACGCGATCTTGGCATCCCCCTGCTGGCCATCCAGGATGTTCAGTACCATCATCCTTCACGTCGGGCGCTGCATGATGTGCTCTGCTGCATCCGCCATAACCGCACCCTTGATGAAGCGGGCCGGCGACTTTCCCCCCACGGCAACCATCATCTTCAGAGTCCGGCCCGGATCGCATCGCTTTTCGGCTTCATGCCCCGGGCCATCGACCGCTCGATCGACATCGCCCGGAAAACCGCCGGCTTCAACCTGGACCAGCTCCGCTACGAATATCCCGAGGAAACCTGCCCCGACGGCAGCACGCCGATCGCGCATCTGGCCGAGCTGACCCGTCAAGGCGCGCGGGAGCGATATCCCCGAGGTGTGCCCGAGCGCATCACGCGGCAGATCGACCATGAGATGAAGCTGATCGATGCGCTCGACTATGCCCCCTATTTCCTGACGGTTTACGACATCGTGCGTTTTGCCCGCGGCCGGGGCATTCTCTGTCAGGGGCGTGGCGCGGCGGCCAACTCGGCCGTCTGCTTCTGCCTGGGCATCACCAGCGTCGATCCGGACCGGATCAACCTGCTGTTCGAACGCTTCATCAGCCAGGAGCGCAACGAGCCGCCGGATATCGATGTGGATTTCGAGCATGAACGCCGCGAGGAGGTGATCCAGTACATCTATCGCCGCTTCGGCCGCCATCGCTCGGCATTGACGGCCGTGGTCACCCGCTTCCGAACCCGCAGCGCCATTCGCCAGGTCGGCAAGGCGATGGGCCTGAACCTGGACCTGGTCGATCGCATGGCCCGGAACATCGGTCATCACGATCTGGATCAGGACATCGAAACCCGATTGCGGGAAACGGGCGTCGATCCCCGGTCGGGGCTTGTTCGGCTGATGCTCGAGCATGTACGGCGGATTCACGATTTTCCACGCCATCTTTCGCAGCATGTCGGCGGCTTTGTCATCACCCGGCGACCGTTGTGCGACCTGGTCCCGATCCAGAACGCCACCATGGCCGATCGAACGGTCATCGAATGGGACAAGGATGATGTGGATGCGATGGGCATGCTCAAGATCGATGTGCTGGCCCTGGGCATGCTCAGTTGTGTACGAAAGAGCCTGGACATGATCACTCAACTGGAAGCGCCCCGGCCGGCGCTGGACCTGGCGGGCATTCCCGCCGAAGACCCGACGGTCTATGACATGATCTGCCGCGCCGATACGGTCGGTGTATTCCAGATCGAATCACGGGCCCAGATGTCGATGCTGCCTCGTCTCAAGCCCCGGAACTTCTATGACCTGGTCATCGAGGTGGCGATTGTGCGCCCGGGGCCGATACACGGCAGGATGGTGCATCCTTACCTTCGGCGACGGCGCGGCGAGGAGCCGGTGACCTATCCGGATGAACGTGTGCGGGAAGTGCTGGGCCGGACGCTCGGGGTGCCGCTGTTTCAGGAGCAGGTGATGACGCTGGCCGTGGCCGCGGCGGGGTTCACACCGGGCGAAGCCGACAACCTTCGCCGCGCCATCGCGGCATGGAAAGGCAAGGGTAAGGTGATTCTGCGATTCGGTCAGCGCATCATCGAAGGCATGGTCGCGCGGGGCTATGACCAACCCTACGCCCAGCGGGTGTTCGAGCAGATCAAGGGGTTTGGTGAATACGGCTTTCCCGAATCCCACGCCGCCAGCTTCGCCCTGATCGTTTATGCCTCGGCATGGATCAAGTGCCACTATCCGGCCGTGTTCGCCGCATCACTGATCAACAGCCAGCCGATGGGCTTTTATGCCCCGGCCCAGATCATCGCCGATGCGCAACGCCACGGCGTTGAGGTTCGCCCTGTCGATCTCAACTTCAGCCGTTGGGACTGCACCCTGGAGCCGATCGACCCGGCCGACCGCCCGGATCGCCTCGCGCAGCCGCCCAGACGCACGGCCATGCGTCTGGGCTTCCGGCTGGTGCGCGGCCTGAGCCTTGATCAGGCCATGCGCCTCGATCATCCCGAACAGGGAAGCTGGAAGACGCTGGAACAGGTCCGCCGCGCAACGGGCCTGGGAACCGGGGCACTGCGCAACCTGGCCCGGGCCGATGCCATGCAATCGCTCGGGCTCAACCGGCAGGAGGCATTGTGGGCCGTTGCCGAATTGTCCGACGATGCCCTGCCGATCCTCGAAGCGACCGCCGACGACACCCGGGAATCCCCGGCGGGGACGATGCATGCGATCCCGGAAGATGCCCTTCCCCACATGCCGGCATGGCGTCAGGTCATGATCGACTACGAGCGAACCGGCTTTTCCCTCAAAGCGCATCCGGTCAGCTTCCTGCGCGACTGGATGAATCAGCATCGCATCACGGCCAATCGCTTCCTGGCCGATCCGGCCGCCTGCCCCCACAAGAGCCCCATTCATGTGGCCGGACTGGTGCTCATGCGGCAGAAACCGAGCACGGCCAAGGGCATTCTGTTCATGACCCTGGAAGATGAAACCGGCATCGCCAACCTCATCATCCGGCCGGATGTGTACAAGCGCTGTCGCGCGGCGGCGCGGCATAGTGTGCTGGCTCTGGCACGGGGACGCATCGAACGGCAAGGCCCGGTCGTCCATGTGCTCGTTCAATCCATTGAAGACCTCGGCCGGCGACTGCCGACGCCCGCAGCGCCCAGCCGAGATTTCCGTTGACACGCTCCCCGAGCACCCATCACCGCTTGCAGGCCCCCCACGGCCGGCTCGCTTCATGACAGGCAGCCCATTCATCAACCCTCCGTCGTCCGCTCCACTTCCATCCGCTCGGAATCGCTCAATCCGTATATCCCGTAAACCAACCGATCGATCCGGTCATCGATCTCTTTCATCTGTTCATGAACCGACCGGCATGGCTCAAGTGACGAACTTTCGGTGGCCTGAGCCTTCAGATCGAGCATCGTCTGCACAAGTTTGACCATCGCATCATGCCGCTTGCGATCCTCGGCTCGCTCCATCGCCGGCCAGTGGACCCGAAGCGCCCGCAGCGAACGAACCTTGACCTGTGGAAACGCCTTCTGTTGCGCTTCGTGTACCTGACAGCGGTAGAGCCAGCGGATCAGGCGGCTGTTGAGCAATCCCACAAAGTACCGAACATCCAGCGGTGGAGCGGGCGAATAAAGGGCCAAGAGCGAATTGCGAAAGTAAACCACACCAAGACGCGGGCCGACGATCGGGAATCCGGCCGTTTGCCGGATAACGAAGCGCGCTGCCTCAAACCGCTCCTGCGCGGCGATTCGGAAATACTCCCCCTCAGCCGGCGGGTAATCCACCCTCAACCATCGATTCGGCCCGCGACAGCCATACCGCTCGATCCGCTTGCCCTCGAGGACCGGCACCCATTGCCCATCCTTCTGATCATCCATCGCTCTGATCAATTTCCCGGCACAGTTGCCGGTGTGTACACCCGGATCGGCAACCAGCTCGCCAAGTGATCGGCCAAGGGCTTGCGCCTTGGCAAGAATGGTCGGGCTGGGCGAATCGGTCGGCGGCGGTTCAACGCTCGGCGTGCGAAGGGACGGCCGCCCCTCCCGCCGCGCAATCAGGGTCATGATCGGCGTGATCGCATCGCGGAACATCGATTCGCCCCAGTGGCGAATCTCGAAGGTCGGGTCGAACTGTTCCACAAGCCCGCGCAACGGCGCGTACGCATCAAGATGGCCGACCTGACCGGGAAGAACCATGGCCACCATCGAACGCGACCAATGCCGCAGCGACCGCTCGAGGAACAGTCCATGCAATGTCGGACGACGACCGGTGATGTATCTCCGGGCGAAGTAATCACGATGCGCATGGGACAGGCTTCCGGAGTGCCGGCCCGAGAACGATCGATAAGGCGGATTGCCGATCACCAGGTCGAATGGGCCGGACATGATCCGCGACCAGTGTTCGCCGGAACCATCGACCCCAACGGGTTCATCACCCGGCCAATCGGGATCAAGCAGCGCATCGCCAATCCGGATGTTGTGCCGCAGACGCTCAGCGATCTTGCGCGCGGCGGCTGAATCCCGGTCGCCGCCCCCACGAACCCCAAGACACGACACCAGCAAGGCGAACCGGGTCACCTCGACCGCGACCGGATCGATATCCAACCCGAATATGCAATCGCCCAGGATTCTTGTGCGCCGCTCCAACGTCAGGGGCGCATCGTCCCAGGAGCAGGAATCCAACAGTGCCCGGTAAGCCTCAACCAGAATGAATCCCGCGCCACACGCCGGATCGAACACGCGATAGGGCGAACCATCGGCCCAACGTACACCGGTGTCCGCCCGGATGGTCCGCTCCAGCAGATGATCGACCAGAGCACGCGGCGTGTAGTAAACCCCACGATCCTTCCTTGCCCGCCGCCGATCAACCGAATCCACCGATCGCTCGTGCTCAAGGCCCAGCAGCAGCGCCTCGGCCGTCGGTGAACCTTTGACCCCCCACGCCAGACATTCTTCGATCACCCCGCGATCCAATCCGTTCCCGTAGACCGATTCACGATCGGCAAGGTGGATGAAGCCGTATCGCTCCCGAAGCAGTCGGCATTGATCGTCAAGCCACGTTGCCCAGATTCGTGGATGGGAACCGCGACCCGGCATCCGGGCTTCAATGAGCCCGGCACGCTCGGACAACATCACCAGCAGCGCCCGCCGCGTTGCGCATCGCCCCGGGGCCGACAAGGTCGCATGCTGGGGTCGGGCTGCCGGACCGGCCATATCGAGTATCCCACTCCATCATTCAGGCGTTCACGACACGTGCCCGGACATCGCCCAGTTTCCGAATCACCCCGCGTGTATCCACGATCAACCGGCTGTGGGCCGCGATCATCTCCCAATCCACCGCCGCATGGTGCGTGGCGATCAGGACCGCATCGTAACCGGCCAGTCCTTCAGGCGAGAGCGCGACGCTTTCCATGTGCAGATTGTGCCTGCGCATCGGCCGGGTTCGCGGCACGTGAGGATCGTGATAGTCCACCTTCGCCCCAAGGTCATTGAGCTTCTCGATCAACACCACCGAGGGGCTTTCACGAACATCATCGACATTGGGCTTGTAGGCCAGGCCGATGATCAGCACCTTCGATCCGTTCACGGAGCGGTGCTGTTCATTCAATCCGAAGGTCAGTCGTTGAATCACGAAATCGGGCATGCTGTGATTGATTTCGCCGGCCAACTCGATGAACCGGGTGCTGAGCCCGAACTCGCGCGCTTTCCAGCTCAGGTAGAACGGATCGATCGGCACACAATGCCCGCCCAGGCCCGGGCCCGGCTCGAAACGCGAAAAGCCGAACGGCTTGGTCGACGCGGCATCGACCACCTCCCAGATATCGATGCCCATGCGCATCAGAACCAGTTTCATCTCGTTGATCAGGGCGATGTTCACCGAGCGATAGATGTTTTCCAGAAGCTTGGCCGCCTCGGCCACTTCGGCGCTGCTCACCTCGATCACCCGTTCGAATGCGCGCCGGTAGACCGCCGATGCGGCGCGACGGGCAGCATCGCTCAATCCACCCACCAGCTTCGGCACGTTTCGCATCACATCCCGGTCTCGGCCGGGGTCCTCTCGCTCGGGCGAATACGCCAGAAGAAAATCCCGATCATGAAGCAGGGCGCCCCGCTCCAGCCTCGGCAGGACCACCTGCCGCGTCGTGAACGGATACGTGGTGCTCTCCAGAATCACCAACTGCCCCGGACGCAGGCGCTGTCCGATCTGATCGGCCGTGGATTCGATGTATCGCAGGTCCGGATCGCGATGCTCGGTCAGCGGGGTGGGCACACAGATGATGATGGCATCGGCATCGGCCAGGCGGTCCATGTCACTTGTGGGCGTCCAACGCCCGGTGCGATGCATGGCCGCGATCTGCTCCGGAGCGATCTGGGCGATGTAGCTTTCGCCCGCCTCCAGTCGCGATATCTTCTCCGGATCGATGTCAAAGCCGATCACCGTTCCCGATCCGCTCAGGCAGAACGATTCAACCAGCGGCAGTCCGACATATCCCAGTCCGATCACACCGATCACCAGGTCGGGGCGCTTGAATCGCTCGGACAGGCGGGCTTGAGAGTCTAGGGCGCTGATGCCGCACCTCCTGAATCGGGTGTACTCGAAGCGCTGGGGGTCTTTCCGTCCTCGGCCTCGAGCATCACCATGGCCGAGCCGATCATCTCCAGGCGGCTGAGCATGCGGTCCAGAAGCGCGCGGAAGAAGTTGTAGGGAAAAAGCAATACGACCGTCACCGTCAGACCCGCGGCGGTGGACCAGAGGGCCTCGGCGATTCCCCGGCCAACCGACCCAAGCTCAGCGCTGGCGCCCTGCTGGGCGAATGCCTCGAAGCTGGCGATGATCCCCGTCACGGTACCCAGAATCCCGAGCATCGGACTGACGGTGATGATCGTGGACAGCGCGGGCATGAATCGTTCGAGGCTCGGGCGCACGGACTCGATCGCCAGTCCAACATGGGCATCATCCATACCCCCGGCGACGTCGCCCGCTTCGCCGCCCCTTGCCTTGCCATCGGCGGCGCGTCTGGCCACCATCCCGGCGAACTTGGAGTGAACACCCCGGCCGCGATCAACGACCTTCAGCACCGCATCACGGTCATGTGCAGCCAGCGCTCGAAGGAGTTTACGGTATTCCCGGCCGCCGCCGATGCGCAGCGTCCGCATCCAGAACAGCGCACGCTCGAACACCATCGCCAGCCCGAGGATCGAAAGGCCCAGGAGCGGCCACATCACCCAGCCACCGAGGTCCATGATGGAGCGGGCATCCGTGGTTGCGAGCATCAACGTGGGGCTCCGGGCAAGAGCTAACCCGGCGTCGGACGGCCGACCAGGTCAATGGGCACGGCTTGCCGGGCGATCGGTCGGGCACCTGGCCGATCATGCCGGTTCAGGTCGCCGCCAGATCGAGCAAAGCCAGGGCCTGCTTGACAATGTCATCAACCGAAAGTCCGCAATAGGCCATGACCTCGTCGGTTGTGC
The DNA here is from genome assembly GCA_020831765.1 of Phycisphaeraceae bacterium. Taxonomy (GTDB): domain Bacteria; phylum Planctomycetota; class Phycisphaerae; order Phycisphaerales; family Phycisphaeraceae; genus JAFIFY01. The sequence continues at coordinate 31,760 of JAFIFY010000011.1, forward strand.
GCCCACTCTTGGGCAAACGTCGAACGTACATCTGATGGACGTTGAATCCACCGCCATCGGCGGCGACCGCATCCGAGACCGCGCTGCCGATTCCGCCGCCGTAGTTATCTTCCAGCGTCAGGATCATGCCGCGATTCTCGTTGGCCAGGTCGAGGATCGCCGCTTCATCGAATGGGATCGAATAAAGATCGACCAGCGTGGCGTCGATGCCCTGTTCATCCAGCAGGTCCAGCGCTTTGTTGGCCTGGTGGACCATATAGCCCGACGCCACGATCAGCAGGTCGCGTCCCTGATTGAGCACCTCATGCCCGCCGAGGGTGAACTTGTCGTTATCCGTGTAGAGGAACTCGGTATCCGGACGCAGGGTCCGCATGTAGCACGGCCCGTTGTGATCGGCCATGGCCGCGACCAGGGCATAAGCCTGCACCGCGTCCGAAGGCTGCAACAGGTAAAAGCCCGGTGTCCCGTCGGGCAGGCGCATCGTCGAGAAGGCACGGAACCAGGCGATGTCGGGAAGGGACATCTGACTGGGGCCGTCGGCGGCCAGCGAGATGCCGGCGTGTGAGCCGACAAGCTTGAGGTTCGCCCCACTGTTGACGGCCATTTCGATCTGGTCGTAAGCCCGGGTGAAGAACTTGGCGAAGGTGGATGCGAACGGAACCTTACCCCCGGCACTGAGCCCGGCGGCGACCGAGACCATGTTCTGCTCGGCGATGCGACATTCGAAAAAGCGTTCGGCCAGCGCCTCATCCTTGAAGAAGACCTCGGCGAACGTGGAGTTCTTCACATCGGCATCGAGCGCCACGATCCGGTGATCGGCATGGCCCAGGGCCTTGAGGGCGACGCCGTAAGCGCGTCGGGTCGCCAGCTTCTTCTTCTCCAGGGCCGCGGACAATCCCTGCTGTCGCAGGGCTTCGGAGAACGTCGGCGGCGCGTTGGCATCCTTCGGCTCGATCTTGCGCTCTTCCATCATCTGCCGCTTGAGCGGCGTATCGGCCATGGCGCCCAGGTTCTTGCGGGTTTCTTCCAGCTCGGCCAGCGCCTTGGCCAGATCATCGCCATCGGCGGGCTTGCCGTGGTGGCCGTGGCCCTGCTGGCTCGCGCTGCCCCAACCCTTGACGGTCGTGGCGACGATGGCCACGGGCACACCGGCGGGATTGGCCTGGCTGGCGGCGTGGTGCTCCATCGCCTGGCGGATTTCGGCCGGATTGTGGCCGTCGATGGCCTGGACATCGAAACCGGCGGCCGCCAGCTTCCCGGCCAACGCCTCGGCGGTCTGCTGCGGGCTGACCTTGTCCGACTGGGCGTAGACGTTGGCATTGAAGATCGGCAGGACGGCCTTGAGATTATGGTCCATGATGAAATCAAGGGCCTCGCTGACCTGACCCTCGCGGGCTTCGCCATCACCGATGATGCAGAAAATCCGCTTGTTCAGTCCATCGAGCTTCGCCGCGGCCGCCAGCCCCGCCGCGACGCTGAGGCCCTGGCCCAGTGAACCCGTGGCCGCATCAAAAAACGGAAAGCCCTCGATCGGATTGGGATGGCCATCGACGACCGAATCGATCGCGCGAAGCGTCATGGCATCCTCACGCGTCATCGCCCGGGTCGCTTCGCCCGGTCGGCCGATGTGAACCCCAAGCTCCGCGCAGGCCGCATAGACCACCGGCACGGCGTGGCCTTCGCTGAGCACCAGCCGATCGCTGGAAGGATGATCCGGATTGGCCGGCTCAAACCGCATATGGTGATACATCAGCACGGCCACGATGTGCGCCAGGCTGGCGCAGCTCGTGGGATGGCCGCTGCCCGCCGCGGCCGTGATCTCGTAGCTCAGCTTGGTCAGGTCGATGGCCTTGGCATGTATGGTTGACTCAAAAGACATCCGGTCTTCCTTGTATAGGGGGTGCATTCAGGGCCCGAAACCGCCGGTACGGGCGCATCCGGGCCGAGGTCGGGATCGGGAAGCGGTTGAACCGACCCGCCATGGCCGATTCAGCCTGATCCCGGCCATTTCCAAGTCAGGCAGTATAACGTGCCGCCACCACCCGTGTCGCCGCGCATCCCCGCCCAACGGCGGGCGTGTCGCGCGGGTTTCCCGCGGCTATTGAGCGCCCTTATGCCGATAAGGGCCAAGGAACCGGACGAATCGTGCAAGAAATCGGCTAATCTGTACGCTGATCGTGACTGGTTCAGGCCCCGCCGCGATCCCCGCCGGTGGGCCGCGATCGGGGCATCGTCCCTCTGATGCCGAATCACGGGCCGCATGGAGCATCCAATGCAGACCTTTGTGCACACCTCGGGGCCGGCGGTCGTGCCCGTCCTGGTCAATACGCTTCCGATCATCCTGGCCATCATCTCGGGCGTTCTGGTGGCCATCGGCACCACCATGCTTTCGCTGCTCAAGCCCCGCGTGATGGCTCAGGTCGCGGTGGCGCTCTGGCGGCTTAAGCTGCCCGTTCTGGTGACGGTGGCGATCGTGTGGGGTGGGATGGAGGCATGGAAGCATGTCTCGGCCGCGCCCACCGGCGAGGTGACCGCGGCCGAAACGGAAGCCGGCGACTGGCCGATCTTCCGCCGGGATGAATCGCGGCGAGGCTGGGTGGGTGATGGGCCCGGGCCCAATGCCGGAGGCGTCAACTGGGCGTTTCGTCGCGACATTCACTCCTTCTTCTCATCGCCGACGGTGGTGGGCAATCGGGTCTATATCGTTTCGGCGCGGATGGGGGCGTTCAATCGAATCGGCCGCGTGTTCTGTTTCGATGCCGACACCGGAGGCCTGGTCTGGGAAGGCGGACCGCGCGACATGCGCCCGACCTTCTCATCACCGGTCGTCTACGGCAATCGGCTGGTCATCGGCGAAGGCCTGCATGACACCAAGGATGCGCGGATCATCGTCATCAGTCTTGATGAGGAGAACCTCGGCGAGGTCATCTGGACGTATGCCACCCAAAGCCACGTCGAGTGCACGCCCGTGGTGGTGGATGGGCGAATTTACGTCAGCGCCGGGGATGATGGCATCTACTGCTTCGAACTGGAACCCGATGAGGAGGGCAACCCGCGCAAGGTCTGGCACCTCCCGGGCGAGGACTATGTCGATGCCGAGACATCGCTGATCGTGCATGAAGGCATCGTCTACGCCGGGCTGGGTTACGGCGGCGATGCAATGTGCATCATCGATGCCCAAACCGGCACCGAACTGAAACGAATCAAGACCCCGTACCCGGTGTTCGGTCCTCCGGCGGTGTTCGGCGACCAGGTGATCTTCGGCATGGGCAACGGGGACTATGTATTCACCGCCCAGGAAAAGGGATTGCCGCCGGGCGGCGCGGTCTGGAGCATTGATTCATCAACCCACGAGGTGCTCTGGAAATTCCCCCTGCCCGAAACCGTGCTCGGGTCCGTGGCGGTCACCGAAGACCGCATCTTCATCGCCTGCACGGATGGGGTGCTCTATGTGCTGGATCATCGCGGCCGGCGCGTGGGGTCATGGAATTCCCATGGCAAAATGGCCGCCTCACCGGCGGTCTGCTCGGAACGGGTCTACGTGTTCACCACCAGCGGCATGGTCTATGGCCTTAACAAGCGGACGCTGGAGCTGGAGTGGCAGATCGCCGCCAGTTCGGGCGATCTGTGCATCAGCTCACCAGCCGTCGCGCGCGGGCGCCTGTTCGTGGGTACGCACCTTGATGGCATGCTCAGTCTCGGCAGGGTCGAGGTGACCACGCCCATGCCGTTGTGGCCCGGGAGCCAGGGCGGCATGGCCACCGGGGGCAATCCGTCCGATGGCCCGCTGCCGGCACTGGGCGCTTATCACTGGTCGTTCCCGCCGGATCAGATGGGTGGTGATGAGCGGGTCACCGTCAGCGGAGCGGTCGCGGCGATGGAAGACCGCCTGCTGGTTCCGATCAAGACCGGCAATCTGGCCGGACTGGTGCGAATCGGCCATGGCGGTGGCGGCAGCGCGGCTGAGCCGGACTGGACATGGCCGCGTGAAGAGGGCGTCCATCGAACGCCCGCCATCGCCGGGGACCGGGTCTTTGTCGCCACCGGCGCTGCCGGCGACGAAGCACGCATTCTCGCGGCATTGGACTGGACCGACGGGCGGACGCTCTGGAACCATTACATCCGCATGAGCGCTTCGGGCATGGTCCATGCCACCACCGAACATCTGTACGCGACAACCGGCGGAAACGAACTGAGCTGTTTCGACCATGATGGCGCTCTGGTCTGGCAGGCCAATGTCGGCAACATCGTCTGGGAGCCGGTCTTTCGCGATCAGATGATGGTCGTGGCCGATGTGGAGCGCAACGCCCTGGTCGCACTGGACCGGAGCACAGGGGCCAGGCTCTGGAAGCGGGAGATCGAACAGCCGATGCGCGGCCCACCGGTGTTTCTGGGAAGTGTCCATTCTCCGGTGTTGTATCTGCCCACGGCCGGTGGCCTTGAAGCACGATCGCCCGTGGATGGCCGACTTGACCCGGGCATGCCCCCATCGCCCGCCGGCGCCTCGACCACGCCGGTGCTCTGGCAGGGCCAGATGGTCTATGTTGATGACATGGGACGGCTCCTGCTTCGTGATGTGGAAACCGGCCGAATCACCGCATGGACCGCCGGTGCCCTTCCCGGCGTCGCGCCGATGCCGGCACGGGACCGTATCCTCTTCGCTTCGGCCGACGGGCTGATGAGCTGGGAGCCATCGCCACGGGAACATCCAGAGACGGAGTTGGATGAGCACGGCCTTCCACGGACCGGAGCGGATGATCCGCAACCCGAGGAGTGGGTGGACACATCGTGGCTTGGGCGCTTCACCGCCCCGATGGTTTGGAGCGAGGGGCGCATTTACGTCGGCATGGCCGGTTGGGGCCTGACGCGACTCGGAGCCAGTGAATGATCAGCGAATCGGCCCAGTGGGCACATCCATTCGATCAGCCATTGGATGAGGGCATCGATGCCGCCGCGCTTCTGGGCGGCAAAGGGTCGAGCCTTCAGGCCATGAGCATGGCCGGTCTGCCCGTGCCGCCGGGCTTCACCATCACGACCGACTGCTGCGCCCGGTTCTTCGAGCTTGAGGGCCGCTGGCCGGATGGACTGCAAGAGCAGGTCAGGCAACAGGTGTCGGACCTCGAGCGGAAGACCGGGCGGCAATTCGGCCGGGGAACGAATCCGCTGCTGCTCTCGGTGCGTTCCGGCGCCGCGGCTTCGATGCCCGGCATGATGGACACCCTGCTCAACTGCGGGATTCATCGCGGCCTGGCCGCGCCACCCCCGGAAGGCGTGGGCGATGGCCCGGCGGTCTGGACTCTGCTTCGGCAGTTCATCCTTTCCTATGGCAAAGTCGTCCATGGGCTCGATGAGGCGTCGCTCTTTCAAAAAGCCGGCATGGAACCCGATGCGGACGCATCCGGCCGGAGCATCGATCGTCTGCACGAGGCCTTCCAATCGCTCACCGGCGAGCGGTTTCCGGATGATCCCTGGCTTGCGCTGCGCGGCTGTATCGACGCGGTCTTTCGATCGTGGAACAACCCGCGGGCCCGGGCCTATCGAAAACGGCACGGCATCACCCAGCTCACCGGCACGGCGGTCAATGTCCAGGCGATGTTTCCCTCGCGGGTCTCGGGCATCGTCTTTACCGTCGATCCGAACTTTCAGCATCCCGAGCAGATGATCATCGAGGCATCGTACGGCCTGGGCGAAGCCGTCGTGTCCGGCGAGGTCACGCCCGATCGCTTCATCGTCCATCGCGACGAGCTTGCCATCATCCGGCGATTCGCCGGACAGAAGACCACGACGATATCGGCCCTCGGCGAACCGATCACGGTCGATCCGGATCGGCTGTGCCTTGATGATGAACAGGTGATCGAACTGGCCCGGCTTGCCCTGGAAGTGGAACGGCATTTCGGCTATCCGGTGGATATGGAGTGGGGCCTGGCCGACGGCGTATTCAGCCTGCTTCAGAGTCGGCGGATTCGAGGCATGGAAGTCGCCCGCATGGTCGAGCCTGCCCGCCGCGCCGAAATCCAGCGGCTTGGCGAGATGTGCAACGGGCAGCGGCGCGTCTGGGTGGCGCACAATCTCGGGGAGACGCTCCGGCTGCCGACCATGCTCAGTTGGGACATCGTTCAGCGGTTCATGCGCGGGTCCGGCGGATTCGGACGGATGTACCGCATGCTGGGATACCGGCCCTCGCAACGGGTGATGGAGGAAGGCTTCCTCGAGATGATCACCGGGCGCATCTACACCGATCCCGAACGGCAGGCGGAGTTGTTCTGGGATGGGATGCCGCTGAGCTACGACCCGCGGGAACTGATCAACGATCCATCCCGCATCGGCAACATGCCCGATCGTTTCGATGGCAACAAGGCCGATATTCACTTTCTCAAGCGTCTGCCCGGCAATCTCATGGGCATGCGGCGGGTATCGCGTGAGATTCGCCGCCTTCGGCCCGAGGCTGACAAGCGATTCAACGCGTCCATCGTGCCCGGTTTTCTGGACATGGTCACCAAGAAACGGCGGCAGAATCTCGATGCCCTCGATGCCGGGGCGTTGCTCAAGGAGTTGAATGTTCGGGTTCGCCTGGTGCTGACCGACTTCGGGGGCGAATCGCTGTTGCCCGGCTTCCTCGGTGGCTTGGCGTACGACCGGCTGACCGGCAGGCTGACGCAGTTTTTCGGCCAGGAAGAGGCGGCCAGGAAGCTTGCCGCGCTGACGCGGGCGCTGGATGGCGATACGACATTCGAACAGGATGCCCTGCTTTATGAGGTCGCCCATGGCCGCGCATCGCTGGATGTTTTCCTTGAGAAGTTCGGACATCGCGCGATCGGCGAGATGGAGCTTTCAGTGCCCCGCTGGCACCAGGACTCTGAACCCCTGCAACCCATGATCCAGCGGCTGACCTCATCCAGCGCCACACCACCCAGGGAACAGCACCAACGGATGCGAAAGCTTCGTGAGGAAGCGCAGGAGCGCCTGCCGCTTGATCTGGCCGAGGCCGGTGCTTCGACCTTCGAACACGAAGTCATGGCCGACCTTCGCGATGTCCAACGCCTGCTGCCCTTCCGTGAATCGGGCAAGCACTACCTGATGATGGGTTACAGCCTGATCCGCGATGCGATCGTGGCCCTGGGCCGACGATTGGAACTGGGCGATGATATCTTCCACCTCACCTTGGCGGAGCTTGAGACCGCCGTGTCGGACGCATCAGCGGTGGCCGAGCGGATCCAGGAGCGGAAAATTCTGCGCCAGGCGTATGCCCGGCTGGATCCGCCGATCGTCATCGACAGCGCTGAACTGGAGAATCTTGGACTGGCCGGAGCGGTGGAGGATGCCGACTCGCTGGACGGCCATCCGATCGCTGCGGGTGTGGCCAGTGGACCGGCGAGAATCGTCATGAGCCCGGACCAGGCCGGTGATCTGGGCGAGGGCTATATCCTGGTCTGCCCGTCAACTGATCCGGGCTGGACACCGCTTTTCATCGGCGCCCGGGGCCTGATCGTGGAACGGGGCGGGGTGCTCTCGCACGGCGCGATCGTGGCAAGGGATTTTGGCATTCCCGCCGTCGCCTGTCCCAGGGCGACACAATGGCTCAAGGATGGTGACATGGTTCGGATTGATGGTCAGCACGGCCGGGTGGTGCGGCTTGCCGCCGAGGGGGTGAGCCGTGGTTGATGCGATCAACGATGCTTTTCTTGCCGTTGGGGATTTTCTGCTGGGCTGGGTGCTGGCGCTGCCCTCGGATGTCGCCTTGATCGTCCTGTCCATCGGATCGGCGGGCATACTCTGGGCTTTGCAGATGGCGATGCGCGATCGTGACCGCGCGGCCCGCATCGAGTCCGACCGATTGATGCTCAAGCGCCACAAGGCCCAGGCCAAGGCCAGTGGTGACCGTGATACCCTCCGTCGCATCAAGCGTACCCATGCCCAGGTCTCCCTCCGCGCCGCGGCCATGGACATCAAGCCCCTGCTCGTCGCGCTGCTACCGCTGATTGTGATCGCCAACTGGGCTTACTTCCGCATGGAGTTCCATCCGCCCCAGGAAGGTGAGCCCGTGCGGGTGGTTCTGAGCATGTCGCCCACCGTCGCCGGTGAACTGGTGCATCTGGTGCCCACCGAAGAATTGGCCCTGGCGCTGGACGATGCTCATTCGGAAACCTGGGCGCGACGACTGGAGCTGGTCGAGGCTGATGATGCCCCTCGAAGCGAGGCGAGTTGGACCGTCACCGCCACCGCATCGGACGATCCGCACGAACTGCTGATCCGCCATCGCAACAACAATTTCCATCATGCGATGTGGGTCGGCGGCCGCCGCTACGGTCTGCCGCTGATCGAGCATGAGACGCCCCCGGAGACGGCCACCAGGCTCGAAATGCGGGAGGTGAGGTTCCTGGGTGTGGTGCCGGGCATCCCCGCCCTGGCTTTTCCGGCGTGGCTGACCGCCTATGTGGTCATCATCGTGCCCGTCATCCTGCTGATGCGATATTTCAGCCGCGCCAAGCCCACTTTCGTCCCCCGGCCCATCGCCGACGAGGCCGCGCAACAGCATGCCGAGAGCAGGCCATCATGATCGATCAGGTCATCGATGCCCTCTCGCCCCGCCTGGTCGAACGAGCCTGGCTCATCAGCGACCTGCAGCAGACCCTGCCGGATTGGGCCGAACGCAATCTCCGCATCGCCGTGGAAGATGCGCTTGGCCTGAAGCTGGACTTCAACCAGGTCTGGTACCTGGGCGATGGGACCGAAGGCGCTGATGCGGCGCGTCTGGATCAGATGGTGCGGATGCAGATCGGAATGCTCGCCCGCCTCGATGCCCCGATCCGCTACATCATGGGAAATCACGATTTCGATCCCTTACGCAAATGGATGCGCAGTCGGTCGTCCGACGCCGATGCGCCGGATTTCCCGGTCGCGGGGCCGCTGTATGAGGCCGCTGGATCTTCGCCCGGGTGGATTTCAACGGCATCGACCCGGGACTTCTACTTCCTCGATCGCTTCGGCGGTTATACGGTGCTGTTCCTGACCGATCATTGCGCCGCCGATGGTTCGTGGTACACCAGCCATGATCGGGTACACGGCGATCCCGAATCCTACCCGCACCCGCCGGCGGCCTATCGCCGGCTGGCCGATGAGCTGGCGGCCTTGAACCGGCCGATCGTCAGTGCCGGCCACTATCCATTCCCCGGCGGCAACCGCGCCAACCCCGGCGGCCTGCTGACACGACTGTTGCCGCTTTGCCCCGGCCACGTGGCGCATTTTTACGGCCACAGCCATATCGGCGACCTGGCCTACGGCAAAGACGATGCCTATCGAAAAATCTGCTCCGTTTCCGGCCACCGGGTGCCGCAGATCAATGTCTCCTCGCTTGACACGATTCGGGGCGATGAAGTGCGATCGGTGGTTCTCGATGTCTACGAGGACGACACGCTGGGGCTGTATTTTCGCCATCACGGCCGCGGCGAATGGGCCGAGGCACTGTTGCTCAATCCCAAGCCCAGCCGTGAGATGGGGGTGACACGGCTTGAATCCTGGCCGCCGCCCTGGGCAACCGAGGAGTCATGATCCGATTCTCGGCCGCCCGACCCCGCGTCGATTCCGCCCCGCGCGACCTCGTCGGGCGTCCAGGGGTCCGAATCGGCGTATCCGCCGCCCCGGGGAGGCGCGGCGAACCATCGGCCAATGCCGGTTTGACCCATCCGGGCATGCCCCCGATACTGGTAAGACGTTCGCCTACGGAGTTTTGGCCATGCCTTATGCCCGGAACGGGTTCCTTTTCCTGCTCATCGCCACACTGACCGGTTGCGCTTCGCCCAGAACCGAACCGGTCATGACCAGCGTCGGGGCGCCCTCGGCATCAACCGCCAGTGCATCTTCGCGCGAACGCCCGACTGCGCACTTCGGCATGGATCGAACGATCCTGGAAAACAGCGAGTTGCGGGCGCTCAACCACCAGATGCTCTGGATCGGCCGGGTTCCGCTGCTCCAGGGCGGCCAGTTGGCCCATGTCAAGGTGCTCGGCGATCTGGTCGTCTCGGTCGATCCCCACCGCCGCGTGGTCAGCGCCAACAGCCTTCGCGACGGCTCGCTTCGCTGGCAGACGAGAATCGGCACCCCCGGACAGGCGCTTTACGAACCGATCCGGGAAACGATCCGCTATCGAGTGCGCGAGGTGACCGAGGATCAGCAGAACGAAGTGACGCGAGATATCTCCGAATCGCTGGTCTTCGTGAATAGCGAGACGCAGCTTTTCGCGCTGGATGCCGACACCGGGCGCGTGGCCCGCATCGATGAGCTGCCCCATCGCGTGCTGCATGGTCCGACCCATGCCGGTAATCGCGCCATATTCGGCAGTATGACCGGCATGGTCTTCGCCCACGATCTCATAACCGGGGCCACGCTTTGGCGCATCGCGCTTCGGGAGCAACTGCGGACGCCGCCGGCCCCGATCTACTTCGCCGGTGACGCCGGCGCGGTCTACGTCGTCGATATGTCCGGACAATACAAGCTGCTGCGCGTGGGCGATCCGCCGCGCGGCGATAGCCGCATTCTCTGGGAAGGTCGCTTCTTCGGCCCGGTCACCACTGGCGTGTTCGAGTTCGATGACAAGCTGATCGTGGCCAGCCATGACACCAAGCTTTACGCGCTGAATCGAGCCCTGGGCGAAGAGGCGTGGGCGGTCAACACCGGACGGAGGCTGGTCGAGGATCCGGTCCGCGTCGGGGATACCATCTATCTGCCCATCGGAGCCGATCAGTGGTGGGTTCTGGATGGCGAGGACGGACGCGTACTCTGGCGGGGCATGCTCGCCGGGCCCCCGGTGGGAACTTTCGAGGGATTTCTGGTTCTCAAACGCGATGGCTTCCTCTCGCTCCATGACATCAATACCGGACGCTACGTCGAGGATTTTCCGATCCGCGATGTCAACAAGTTCATTCGCCTGGATGATGACCGCGTCCTGGTGGCTTCACCCGAGGGACGGTTGATCCTCATTCGCTCAACCCGATGATGTGCCGGTGAACCGACCGAACATCGCCGCCGACGCTGGATGCTGAACCCCATCGGCCCGATCGGCGCACGCCGCGATCCTTGCCCACCCCGGCGGCTTGTGGTTCCAATCGTTTCCCGGACCCCACCGACACTCCGTCCAGACCTCGAAAGTTCCCCCCATGACCGATGTCATTCCCATCCGACGCGCTTTGCTTTCGGTCAGCGACAAGACCGACCTGATCGAATTCGCCCGTAAACTCGCCGGATTCGGCATCCAGTTGATTTCGACCGGCGGGACGGCCCGCGCCCTTCAGGATGCCGGGCTGAAGGTCACCGCCATCGAGGAGGTCACCGGGTTCCCCGAGATCATGGACGGGCGGGTCAAGACCCTCCACCCCAAGGTGCATGGCGGCCTGCTGGCCCGTCGCGATCAGCCCGAGCATGTCCAGGCCATGAAGGACCATGACATCGAGCGGTTGGTCCTGGTCTGCGTTATCGTTTATGGGTTGGAGTAGACCATCGCCCGCGAGGGCGTGACCGAAGCCGAGGCCATTGAACAGATCGACATCGGCGGGCCGAGTATGGTGCGAAGCGCCGCCAAGAACATGAACGCCGTGGCGGTCATCACATCGCCGGATCAGTACGACCGCGTCGGCGTGGAGCTCGATCAGCACCGCGGAGGCACATCCCTCTCGCTGCGTCGCTGGCTGGCGGCGGCGGCTTTCGCCCGCACCGCCGCCTATGACTCGGCCATCGCCGCGTGGATGTTCGCCCGCAACAGCGGCTCCAGCGCGCCCGACGACCAGCAATTGCTCCCCGCCAGCCTTGTCCTCCGCTATCAGAAACTCTCCGACCTCCGTTACGGCGAGAACCCCCACCAGCCCGGCGCGGCGTATCTCGACCCGACCGTCACCGAACTTTCCATCCTTCAGGCGCACCAACTCCACGGCAAGGAGCTTTCCTTCTGCAATCTCTACGATGCCGACGGCGCCCTGGAATTGATCAAGGAATTCGACCCCGACGAGCAGGCCGCCGCCGCGATCATCAAGCACGCCAATCCCTGCGGGCTTTCCGTGGCCGATTCGCTGGCCACGGCGTTCACCCGGGCCTACGAGGGCGATCCCCTGGCGGCCTACGGCGGCATCGTCTGCCTGAACCGGCCGATCGACGCCGCCACCGCCGAAGAAATCACCGCCATCAAGAGCTTCTTCGATGTGATCCTGGCCCCCGGCTTCTCGGCCGATGCCCTGGAACTGCTCAAGAACCGCTGGAAGAACACGCGCCTGCTCCGCCTGCCCGCTTCGCCCACGCGCGGCCGTCGCACCGAGGCACGCGATCTGAAGTTCATCCGCGGCGGCCTGCTCATCCACCAACGCGACCAGGCCGCCATGCGCGCCGCCCAGTGGACCCACGCCGCCGGGCCCGAACCCGACGCCCAGACCCTGGCCGATCTGCAACTGGCCATGATCGCCGCCAAGCATCTCAAGAGCAACGCCGTCAGCATGGTCCGTGCCGGGATGCTCGTTGGCGCGGGCGCAGGCCAGATGGATCGCGTGGCCAGTTGTCGCATCGCCACACAGAAGGCCGGCGAGCGCGCAACCGGGGCGGTGGCGGGCTCAGACGCCTTCTTCCCGTTCAGTGATGGGCCCCAACTGTTGATCGAAGCCGGCGTCCGGGCCATCGCCCACCCCGGCGGCTCCATCCGGGATCAGGAGACCCAACAGCTATGCCAGGAGCGCAACGTCACGCTCCTGACCACCGGAACCCGGCATTTCCGCCACTGAGGCGGCGACCATCCAAATTCGATGCCATCACCGGCGGCACGCAACGGCTTTGATGTGCCCGACACCACCCAAACCCGCGGCCCAGTCCAGAAGATGAGGGCTTTGCGGGGATTCAACCCGCCCGAACATGCGGATCGACCTGTACCAGATCGATGCCTTCACGGCTAAGCCCTTCGCCGGCAACCCCGCCGCGGTGTGTCCCCTTCCATACTGGATCGACGATCAGCTTCTCCATGCGATCGCGGCGGAGAACAATCTCTCCGAGACCGCATTCTTCGTGGCCGACGGGAAGAATATCGAGCTTCGCTGGTGGACGCCCATCGCCGAAGTTGATCTGTGCGGGCATGCGACGCTCGCCGCAGCGCATGTCCTCTTCCACCATCGCGGCCACGAGGCACCGACGATCCACTTTCACACGCGAAGTGGAATCCTGTCCGCGACCCGATCCCAAGACGGCATCGAGCTGGACTTTCCCGGCCACATGCCCCTGCCCTGCACGATACCCCCGGACCTCAATCGCGCATTGAACATCAAACCGACCGCCTGCCTGAAGGCCGATGATTACATCGTCGTTTACGAAAAAGCCGAGCAGGTCCAGGCGCTGGAACCGGACATGCCCCACCTGGCCAGACTCGGCCTGCGCGGCGTCGCGGCCACAGCCCGCGGGCCACGCGGCACGGCCGACTACGTCTGTCGATGCTTCTTTCCCAAGCTCGGCGTCAAGGAAGACCCCGTGACGGGCTCGGCGCATTGTCAGCTTGCGCCCTACTGGGCCGATCGCCTCGAGCGGCGCACCCTGATCGCCCATCAACTGTCCCATCGAGGCGGAGAATTGACATGCAAGGTCAAAGGCGAGCGGGTACTGCTCATCGGCAGCGCGGTCGATTATCTGGTCGGAACGATCACCATTCCCGACCCGTAACCGGCGCTACTCATCCAACTCCCTGAGCGACAAGCCGCGCTCACCCAGCTTTTCCTTGATCTCGACCAGCGATGTCTGGCCGAAATTCTTCACACCCATCAGCTCCGCCTCGGTCTTGCCGCACAGATCGCCGATGGTCTGAACGTTCAGCAGGTTCAACGCCTTGCGGGCACGCACCGAAAGCTGAAGCTCGTTCACCGAATGGCCGTAGACTTCGTTCTCGCCCGCATCTTCGGCCTGCTGCCCTTCCTCGGCCGCCGGCGTCTGCTGCTGTGAAGCGAGCTGGCCAAGCTTCAGGCCCTTCTGCGCCAACATGGCCTTGATCTCTTCGAGGCTGGCATCGCCGAAGTTCTTGAACTGACGCAACCCGGCCTCGGTATATTGAAGCAGGTCCGACAACGTACGGATGTTCATCTTCCGGAGGCTGTTTCGCGTGCGCACCGACAGATCAAAATCCGTGACCGGGGTATCCAGCGGCTGTTCACCCCGCGCACCGCGAAGGCCCGGCTCCTCTTCGATGACCATCTCACGCGCCGCCAGGACATCCTTGATATAGAGCCTGGCGCGGGGGTGGTTCGGTTCGGTCGCCAGTACCTGACGCAGGCATCGTTCGGCCTGGGAATACTGACCACGATCCTCGTACAACACCGCGAGGTTGACCAGCGCGTTCAGGGGCGGCTGGGGCTGCTGGGCGCACTGCTCGAAGAGGTGAATCGCCTCATCCTCCTCGCCGGCAAGGTCCAGCAGATACGCCAGCCGGAAACAGACTTCGCCATCATCAGGGTCCGCGGCGAAAGCCGCCTCCAGCGCTTCGATCGCGCGGATACGCTCGCCCTGCTCTTGGGCTCGGGTGGCGATCTCCAGGTACTTACGCGCGGTGTCGGTGTCGCGGATTTCCGCCACGGTATCACTCATCGCCTGATTCGCAGCCATGCTGACTAACCTCCATGAGGCATTCGGTTCGCGGAAAAACTCCAGGCCCGACGCCCGGACAGCGATCCGGCCGAGCCCCGGTCCCGGGCCGTGGTCAAAGTCCAACAGCTTACTTGAATCCCGGCCAACCGACAAACGCCGGACATCGGGGGCGGAACAGCCGAACAGCCGGGCTGTCAAGGCCCCGGAAGCTCAGGGTTGACGTTCCCTCCCAATCCAAAGCGCCCTGGCCGGTTCAGCCGGGCTGTGGTGGCTGGCTGGCAGGGACACCATGCCGCTCACTTGTCGGGGGTCGGGTTCAAAGCCTCACGCAGCGCCTCGACGGTCATCCGCTCCACACTTCCATCACCCATCACGACATTGAGCACTTCCCCGGGATAGATGGTCGGGTCATATCCCAGGACGGCATTGGCCGGGAACTGGCGCGGGTCGCGCGGCGGGACATAGACGAACGGCGTCCGATGGTCACGGGGGCTGACCAGCCTCGTCGCCGCATCGGGCATCTGCTCGAGCAGTTCTTCCATCGAGCCTGGATATCGGCCTCCCTGTTGAGCCCGAAACATCTCGGCGGCAAGATACAGGTTGCGAAGATTGTTCGCCGATTGCGTCCGCTGTGCGATATTTCGGCTGCGGGCCAGCGCCGAGAGATAGTCCCCGCCGCTGGGGCCGCTGGCGACCGGCCCTGCCTCAACTTCGGTTTCCCGTGCCCGGGGCTCCTCCCGGACAAGCTCCTCACCCGTTTGGGTCGGGTCAACCGGCGTGGTCGTCTGGGCCGGCTCCTCGGGTTCGGACTCGACGATCCCTGGCGCCTCGACCGGCTCATCGGACCCGGTTCGCGGCGATGGCTGCGACACGTGCCGATCGGCGGGATCGGGATCGCCTGATCGAGCGACCTGTGTCGGCGCATCGCGCGGCGGTCCCGCCGTCGCTTCCTCCTGCGTCAACACCCGAACCGGAGGCTGCTGAACCTCACGTTCCCGAGCATCCTCACCGCCACATCCGATCGCCGACAACATGAGAACGATCACCCCGAAGCACAACGGCCGATTTCTGGATTTGTTCATGATGCATCCACCTTGCCCAAAATGAGCGATCAAGCCTCGAACTCCCCCCGCAACGCCTAACTCATCATACCGCACGAAGACCGGCCAGCCCGCGACGGCGGGCATTCCGTGGTCACGCTCTCTCGTCCGGAAGACATGTCGGTGGCGAGCTTTTATGTCTGGCCGCGGCGTCTGCGTGAATCCTCCTCGATGCCAGGCGATTTCGTGCGGCTCGACCGGCCCCCCCCCCGGAAGTTCGCCCCCGCCCCCGGAAGCCGCCACCGCCCCCTGCCATCACGTGCTGGGGCAGGTCCAGTTGCTCTACGAGGTCGAGCGGGAAGCTCGCGATCTGGATGAGGTCCAACGCCAGGCGATGTG
>JAFIFY010000020.1 GCA_020831765.1 Phycisphaeraceae bacterium
TGGGCCAGGACCGGATCGACAACACGTTCATCCTGATCCCCGAGCCTGCCAGCCTGGCACTGCTGGGTCTGGGTGGCCTGGCGATCCTGAGACGGCGTAGCCGTTAGGCGAAGTCGCTTGCTCCGCCGCCGCGCGGCGTGATCGACTGAGTCATCGACTATTTCGTGTCAACGTGAAGCAGGGGGCGGTCCGCAAACGGGCCGCCCCCTGTTCTTGTTGGCGGGCAACTTTCGCGTAATGGCCCATGCATTGAGAACACATGGGCACCATGAACTCGTGCCAACGCCCCCCACTTTTTTCCGATCCTCGCCTTGAATCCGACCCATTGCGTGTCCTGATCCGCGAAAATCGGCAAAATTGCGTTTTTTAACCGTTGCATGTCATTTTTCGTAGTGTATTCTTTGCCTCGGGTGAGGTCTAAGGGTTCCAGGTCGTGTCATTCGCCATTTGGAGTCCTTTAGGCGGACCGACCGGGAAGAGGGAAATGTCTTTGTGCAACACTAACCCGTCAGCTTGACTTCGAGTTGACAACGGAGGATCAGATCATGAAACGACGCTTTACCATTCGTCAGTTGGCAGCGGTGGCTGTCACCAGCCTCGCGGCGAGCACCGCCTTGGGCCAGAGCGGCACATGGGACACCACGGACAGCGGCAATTGGTCGGATACGGCCAACTGGCTTGGCGGAATTGTCGCCGGTGGCGCAGGCAACACGGCGACCTTCCCGACCATATCGACCGGTTCGACCACTGTGACGCTGGATTCCGCCGTCACGATCGGCGCGCTCGATCTGGCCTGGGACGACAGTGTCAGCATCAGCCGGGCCTACGAATTCGCGGGCACCAACCCGCTGATTTTCGACAATAACGGAAGCGGTGCATCCATCGTCATCGGCGAGTGGTTCCGGGGCGTCCCCTCGTTCTCGGTGCCGGTCATCCTTGCCGATGACCTGGTCTTCGATGTGACCCAGCAGAACAACCTCAACTTCACCAGTACCACCACAACATTCGCCGATCTTGATGTTGGCACGCACGATTTCAGCCTCATTACCGGCGTTCGCGGCCGGGGTGTTCAAGTCGATGGAGTTCTATCCGGAACTGGGTCCCTGACGGTCGATGCTCAGGGCACCACCAACACGACACTGACCTTGGCCAACCCCAACAACACGTTCTCGGGCCAGATCAATCTCAATACGGCGACGGGACCCGCGATTCGGGCATTCCTGAGCATTGCGGGCAGTCCGGATGCCTTGGGCGACACCAGTCAGATCAACTTCAACAACGGCCAACTCCAGGTCACCTTCTCGGATGACTGGACATTGCCCTTGGCCACGACGCTCAATTTCGAGTCGGGATTGGGTGGTCTGCCGACTGGTCTGACCGTGGAGGGGGACAACCAGATGGTCGGTGCCGGGCAGGTGAGGACAGTGGGCGGTGGTGCTCGAAGCCTTCGCGTGGAAGGCTCGAACCCGAATCTGCTGGGGGGCGTCTTCATGGAGTTTGGAAGCGTCGAAGCCCTCCATGCCGATTCGTTCGGCGATGGTCCGATCGCGATCAGCCCGACGGCTAACTTCGGCCGCAATGCCTACCGCGCGCTGCATGCGGTCGATCAGGATCTGGTCGATCGATTCACCAGCAATTCGCGGGGAATTCTTGCGCTCGGGCTGGATACGAGCACCGATCTTGACCTTTCCGGGTCACCGGACCTCCAACTTGGCTCAGCGATTGCCGGTGGACTGGATGACCCGGGTGTGGTCTACTCGGGCAGCCTGACCCCGGGGGCATCGGGTTATCTGCTTGGTGGCGTCGGCAAAATCACGTTCGATACCGACATCGCCGGTGCTCACAATATCCGCGTCGGAAAAGATGCGGTGGGCGGACTCACGGTGCTTGCCGCGGCCAACAGCTTCACGGGAACATTGACGGTCGAAAGCGCCGGTGTCCTGCATCTTGCCCATGCCGATGCGGCTCAGAGCGCTTCAGCCGTCATCACATCGGGAACCCAGGCGGCGAATCTTGGCGCGATCGGGAGTCTGCTGCTTGATCCCTCGGTCAGTTACAGCGGCGCGGCCATGGCGGCGATTCAACTCGATGGCGGGGCCATCGGCTGGACGGATGATGTGGTTCTGACCGGGCTTCCGGGCATCTACACGTCTCGACTGATCAATGTTGGCGGCAACAAGCGCGTGCTTCATCTTGGCGGCGCAGAGAGCCGCGGCACGATGACCCAGGACAGTTCATGGGACATCGCCGATGACGGCGCCACCGCGGTACACCTGGTCAAGAGCGGCCTGGACAGTGTGCTGGACCTCACCGGCGTTGCGGCCAACTCCTTCTCCGGCGGTTTGACGATCCTGCAGGGCAAGGTTCTGTTCAGCGATGTGGACCAACTGGGTTCTGCCGCTTCCAATCGGGTCGACATCCGCCAGACCGGTGTTCTGGCGCTTGCCGAAGGCTCGGGCGACCTGACCATCGGAGGCGGACTCTTGACGGTGACAGCGCAAGGAGGACTCTTCGGCAACGATCTGAGTTCTTCGACAATCCAGGTGGATGGCGATGATTCACTGACGATCACAGGTCTTAATGCCTTTGCCAACACCGCGCGCAACCGCCTGGTCAAGGTTGGTGACGGCACTCTCACCCTCAAGACGGATGCCTTGATCACCAATCAGCTATCCGCGGTGCTGACCGTTGCCGAAGGTACGCTGGAAATGAACCAGCAACCGTACCGCAATAACAGTATTTTGACGGGACACCTTGCGGTTGTCGCCGAGGAAAATGAATCGGCGACTTACCGGCTGCTTGCTCCGCCCAGCGATCCCACTGTGCTGGCCAACTATGAAGCCAACTATGGCTTCCAGGGCATTCGCTTTGTTGGAGCGGGCACGAACATTGTCGATGTCGATGCCGGCGCGATCCTGCGCGTGCATGCCGGCGGCGCCATGGCCAACTCCCAGATTTCCTGGGGCGCGGGCACCGCGGTCAAGACCGGCCTCGGTGTTCTGGAATTCGCCAAGGGTCACGGCAATGTCAGCATCGACGTGGCACCTGGTGCGGTATTCGTGATCGATGAGGGCGTGGTCGTCCGCTCGGTCGCTGGTGCTGAGATTTTTACCGACAATTTCACGGGCAACCTTGGAATGCGTGCCAGCGTCGTCGTCGATTCGGCCGGCACCCTTGAAGTCGGTCTGGGGGACCTGAGCGTCGAAGTCTACACGCAGACGGGTACGCTCCATACCACCTGGGCCGGCACGGGTGCCGGTGAAGTTGGAACCTTGGTCACGCAGAGTGCTGTCCTTGGCGGCACGCTGGACCTTGATGTCACCTACGCGCCGGCGGTTGGTGCGACACCCGGAGATTTCGGCGATGTTGTGACGATTCTGACCTCGGCGACGCCGATCACTGGCACCTTCTCCACCGTCCAGGGACGCGTGTTGGATCCGGTCGCCGGTCAGTTCGCTTCGGTGATCTACAACACCAACTCCGTAGAGATCGGAGCCTTTCAGGCCCTGCCCGGCGATGCTACGGGAAGCCGATCGGTGGACATTGATGATGCCTCGATTCTCCTTGGCAACTTCGGCCAGACCTCGGGCATGACTTGGCTCGATGCGGACTTCACCGGCGATGGCGCGGTGGACATCGACGATGCCAGTCTGCTTCTGGGTAACTTCGGCGCTTCGTACTCCCCAGCGGCTGGCGAGATCGAGGTGACGATCGATATCGCCAACAAGCAGGTGCTCATCGAAGCCAATCAGGTTGCGTTGATCCGTCTCGAGGATCCCTCGGGCAACATCATCAGCTATGACCCCGCGGTTGCGTTCAGCACGGTCAACCCGGTGACGCCGACGCTGGTTGGCGAGTTCATGCTGGGTAACTTCATCACGGGCACGGCGGTGATCGGTTTTGCCGACTTCGTGAACCAGGAAGTGATCATCGGCTACCAGCTTCTGGGCCAGGACCGGATCGACAACACCTACGTCCTGATCCCCGAGCCGGCGAGCCTGGCGCTTCTGAGTCTGGGTGGCCTGGCGATCCTGAGACGGCGTAGCCGCTAGGCGAAGTAGCTTGTTCCACCGCCGCGCGGCGTGAGTTGATATCGAGACCCTTACGCGGGCCGGCCGATCAGGTCCGCTGACAATTGAATAACCCATGGAAGGCCCGCCTGAGCGTCCCTCAGGCGGGCTTTTCCGTGGTGTGCCGGGTTATGGACCGTGGCCTGGAGGGTGCCAGCTCTCGACAGGCTTTGATACAGCAATCGATTGCCAAGCCCCATTGCGGCGTCGCCAGACGTCGTGGGAAGGAAGCCTCAAGCGAAGCGGCGGCCCAGTAAACAGAAGCCGCTTTCGAGGCGGCATCGTCCCAAGGGTCTCGACTTTGGCGGGGACGATGGCTGCCAGAACAAAGCACTCAGGAGTGCGCGCTGTACCCGACATGCGTTCGTTCTGCCCGGCGGATACGGATTTCCGTTCGCTCGATCCGGGAGCGGGTATAATCCCGGATGATCCAGGTTTTTGTAGCTGAACCGTGATTCAAGGCCCATTTCGGGGTTCGGGGTCCGGGGTCCGGGGTCCGGGAGTCCGGGCGGGCTGGATCAGTACTGGAACCGGTGACGATCTTTGGGAACCAACATGAGCCAGCGCCATCGCAACGAACAACCCAAGCCCGACCTCAAACTCGCGGCGGATGAACTGGAAGACCTCGGCGAGGAGGGGCTTTATGTCCACTGGCTCAAGGTCAAGGAATGGTGGAGCCTCAACGGCCACTGGGTGCTGTTGGCGGTTCTGGTGGTGGTGAGCGTCTGGGCGGGCAAGCGCTGGCTGGATGTGCGAGCCGAGCGTGCGCTGGAGGAATACCGGGTGATGGTGGAGAACGAGACGGATGCGATGGTTCTCGAACAGGCGGCGCGGGACACCCGGCGGCCGGCCCATCGTGCCCAGCTTTTTCTTCGCGCCGGTGACCGTCATCTGGCCGCCGCGCCGTTCGTTCCGACGACCGATGATGAGCGTGCGGCTCACGATGCGGCGCTGGAGCGGGCCTTGGAGGCTTTCCGCAATGTCCTGGAGACCGCCGGGGAAGACAGTGCCGCATCGCATGTCGCGATGATGCGCATGGCGGTGGCCTCCGAGCGGCTTGGCCGTTATGACGATGCGCGCGGCTGGTTGAATCGACTTCGTGATGAGCGGATCGCCCTGGTCAATCCCGCGTTGGCCGCGGCTGCGGAGCGCCGTCTGGACCTGCTTGACCGACTGCCACGATCCGTTCCGGTGGCCGCCGCACACCGGGTACCGATGTTCCCTGAAGAGGGAACCAACATTCAGAGCCGACATCGACTCGATGCCGAGCATCAAGTGGAAGTGTGGGAGGATCCGCGACTGCCCATCCCCGGCGTGATGGATTGGGTCGCGCCCACGCTCCCGGCCTCGTCGCCGAACCGCGATTGAGCGCAGCCGCCGCGCGATGAAACCTCCAAAGACAAGCAATTCTTCAGCTCGATCCGATTCGGATCGCGATTCGATCGATGCCGCTTCGTCCGAGCCCGCGCCCACGCCGGGCGATCTGGATGATGAAGCGGTCACCGAGCTTCAAGAGGATGACCAGTTGGACCCCGAGGACCAGTCGTTGACCGACCGGGTCTTTGTCATTGGTGTCAAACGCGATCCGAAGATGCGGCTGGATGTTTACCTTCAGAACCGGCTCAAGGGGTTCAGCCGCGCCCGGGTGCAGCGGCTGATCGATCTGGACCGGGTTCGTTTGAACGATGGGCCGGCCAAGGCGGGCACGGTGATCCGCCGGGGGTATCGGATCGAAGTACGCCTGCCGCCGCCGGAGGTTCACGAGATCGAGCCGCAGGATATACCGCTCGAAGTGCTGCACGAAGACGATGATCTGATCGTGATCAACAAGCCGGCCGGCATCATCGTGCATCCAGCCAGGGGCAACCTGCGCGGCACCATGGTCAACGCGCTTGCCGGATACTTCAAGCGGCAACTCGAAGCACGGGGCGAGCGATGGAAACCGTGGTTAACCGCCGATGGGCCCGCCGCCAGGCAGGATGCGCGGCTGAGCGAAAAGGAAGATGCGAAGGTCAAGGGCCTTTCCACCGTGGGCGGCCAGGAGCTGCGCCCGGGCGTCATCCATCGGCTCGATCAGAACACCACCGGTTGCATCGTCTTTGCCAAGCGCGATCAGGCCCATTGGATGGTCGCCCGCCAGTTCGAACGGCGGCAGACTCTCAAGGCTTATCTGGCGGTCGTCCATGGAAACTTTGATCACGTCGGCGATGTGATCGATGCGCCCCTGGGCAAGCATCCCACGTTTCACGAGGCTTACGCCGTCCGCCATGATTCCTCGGGCAAGTCCTCGGTGACGATCTACCGCGTCCGCGAACAGTATCGGGGGTACACACTGCTGGAGCTGGAACTGAAAACCGGCCGGACCCACCAGATTCGCGTTCACCTTTCGTGGCTCGGGCATCCGATCGTGGGAGACATCCTCTACGGCGGCGAGCCGATCGGCCATAGGGAACTGTCCGATCCGCCCCTCGCCGCCGCGCATCGACGCTGTCTCACTTATGTCCGACCCCGCGAGGAAGGTGAAAAGCTGCTGGCCAGATCGATGGGCCGGAAGGACATGATCATCGCTCACCCCGCGCTCCATGCCGCGCTGCTTCGATTCTTCCATCCGGTTCAACAGCGGGAAATGACTTTCCAGGCACCGGTACACGAGCCGATGGCGCAACTGATCCGTGAACTGCGCCACACCCGCACCGATGCGCCCGTGGCCGGTGAAGGCTGCTGGCTGAACCTCGCTCAGATCACACCGGCCCCGGCATGACCGCCCCCGCCCCCGGAATAACCCCGCCCCCGGAATAACCCCGCCCCGGAACCTGCGAGGCGGAGCCCGGATCTCAGTCATCTGAGAATGGAACCCCGACATCGATATTTGATGCAGGCCGGGTGCGTTCTCTTTGCGCTCATCGTCTGGTTCGGCAACGCGACGCTGCGTTCGGGCTGACGAAGAACATGTAACCGTTTTATGGGTCAAGCTTTGTGATTGAATGAGCCGACCGGGGCCGGATAGGGGTCGAACTGGGAAATCGAGTCGATCGGCCTACTACAATGCCCAGCCGGGAATCTGGAGCTGATGCGTTTGACTGAGCCTGAGCGTAAAAAACGGGTGGTTGTGGCGATGAGTGGAGGGGTGGACTCATCTGTGGCCGCGGCTTTGCTGAAGGAGCGGGGCTATGAGGTGATCGGGTGTTTCATGCGCCTTGGCAGTGAGGATGGGGTTGAGCCGGCGGAAACGAGTTGTCGGCTGGATGGCGCGGCGGGGTCTGAGCGTTCCGCCGGGGCTTCAGGGCGCGGGCGTGCTTCCGGGGGTGGGCATGCTTCCGGGGGCGGGGGCGGGGGTAGGGGGCATAAGCAGGGGTGCTGCTCGGTTCTTGATGCCGCCGATGCGCGGCTGGTGGCGGCCCAGCTTGATATTCCGCTTTATGTCGTCAATTTCCGTGAGGATTTCGGGCGGATCATCCGTTACTTCGAAGATGAATATCACCAGGGCCGCACGCCCAATCCTTGCGTTCGCTGCAATCAATGGCTGAAGTTTGGACGATTGGCGCGTTATGCGGCTTCGATCGATGCCGATTACATCAGCACGGGGCACTATGTCCGTGTGGTGCGTGATGAATCCGGCCGCGCCTTGCTCCAGCGCGGGTTGCACCAGGCCAAAGACCAGAGCTATGCCCTGTTCGGCATCGATCGGGCGATGGTCGATCGGATGCTGCTGCCGATCGGCGATTACCCGAAGGACCAGGTCCGAGAGATGGCGCGGCAACGAGATCTGCAAGTCTTCGAAAAGCCCGACAGCCAGGAAATATGCTTCGTGCCGGACCAGGACTACGTCGGCCTGCTTCGCCGTCGTCAGCCCGAACGCTTCGGGCCCGGTAAGCTGGTGGATACCTCGGGCAAACTGCTGGCCGAGCATCAGGGCCATCAATCGTTCACCATTGGCCAGCGTCGCGGTCTGCCCATCGCATTGGGCTATCCGATCTACGTCGTCCATCGCGATGCGGCGAGCAATACCGTGGTCGTTGGGGGCAAGGATGATTTGCTTTCGCCGGGCTTGGAGGCGGATGAAGCCAACTGGCTGATCGATCCGCCGGGTGATCGCTTCGAGTGTACGGTGAAAATCCGCTACAACGGTCGGGATGTGCCGGCGACGGTGGAGCGCGATGGTGGTGATGCGTTTCGGGTACGGTTCGATGAGCCGCAGCCGGCGGTCAGCCCGGGCCAGGCGGTGGTCTGCTACCACGGCCCGACCGTCCTGGGTGGCGGATGGATTCGCCGCGCTTTGGGTGCGTGATGGCCGCGCATTTCCGCACTCGTGACGGCTTGAGTGCATCAGGTGATCGGGTTGCGGCGTTGGGCGACTTACGGGGATGCCCGTTGGTCCCAGTAATTCCGCGAGTGGCGATTCCGGGGGCCGGGGTTTGTATGGCGATGGTGCCGACACCTTGGATCGTGACCCGCACCTGACCTGGAGTGTTTTTACGATGAGCATGGGTTCAAACGGATCGGTTCTGGCTCGTTTGGGGCTTCCGCTGGCTGTGATCGTGCTTCTTTTGGGCGCGGCGGTGTGGACGGCCGGACTCTGGCGACCGGGCATGGTGGCGGCTTCGGCGGGGAGCAATGCCGAGCCGGCCGGGGAACGGGAATCACCGCCGCTTTCGACACAGGAAGCGAATCGCATTCGCCATCGGCTGCCGGACTTCTCGACCGGACAGGCCGGCGTGCTGGGCCCGTTCTACTGGGGGCGGGCCATGGATGTGGGCGAGGATGCGCGGTTCAGTGATGAGCGCGGCGTGGCCCAGCGCGAAGGTGAACACCTGTGGCTTTTCAATTTCAATCGTACGCCGGTGCAGCGGGGCGATGAACGCGGGCTTAATGACACTTTCATCCACGCCCGCAACAATTTCGTCATCCGTCATCCCGACATGGCCTTTGCCATACAGCCCCGACATTTCATCCACAACACATCCGGAGCGCACAATTCCAAGATCGCCATCGGTTATGTGCCCGAGGATTTCCGTTTCGAGCACGGCGACAACACCGACCTTGAACACCTGATCGATGCCCCGCGTGTCATCGTCTTCATCCCCGTGCGGCATCGTGGAAGGATTCCCGATTCGCTGAATCAATCGGAGTATTTCATCAACCCGAACTACAGCGCTCAGACGCCCTGCGTGATCGAGTTCGAGCCGGGCGAGATCATTATGTATGACTGGTTCCGAAATCCCAGCCAACTGCACGAGCGCATCCTCTTCGATCTGAAGCCACACATCGCCGATGGCCAGAACATGATCCGGCCCGGTGTGGATCATCCCATCATCCGCTTCGATCTCGTGCCGGAGCGCCAAGGTGGCTGGATTCTCCGCATTCTGCGCAATGGCAAGGGTCGCGAGATGCCCGAGAAGGATGAGGACTGGGACCTGGTCATCACCGACCAGTCGCCAGGCGCCAAACCATTCAGCGTTGACCTGGATGCGAAGAAGAATACCTGGGCGATGAGCCTGTTCAGCCCCGGCGGCGGCCCGGCCGACACCAGCGAGATCATCATCGGGCTGCACCCCTACGGTCGCGATTCCGGCCGCGCTGCGCCCTGGCCGGACAATCGAGCGGACCGTGTTCGCTCCGCGCCGCTCGGCCGCCTGCCACAACCGACGCCCGGCCTGCCCAGCCCCTGACGCCCCGCCCCTCAAGCCAGCAGAATGCAGCCGGGCCGCCCGGTTATCCTGGTGAGTTCAGCAATCGCACCGGCTTCGAAGCGGCAGCTCAAACGGACGTTTCGTCTGCTGAGTTCGTGCTGATCGATCCCTTGATTGATGAGAACGAGATCCGTAACGATATTCTCCGGCTACGTCGTGATTTCCTGGATGGTCTGAGGTAGCAATGACATCAGAAAGTTCAGATACAGCGAATATCATGATTGCAGCACAGATGTACAAATACATGTGCGAGTATCTTCCGTTTAGGAAACCTACGGCACCGGCTCCGAACCCCGTTTACGTTCAAGGTCGAGCGTTTCGTATCGTTCGCGAAGGCGAAGACCAGCCGCCACCATCTCACCCTGATTATGGCATGCGAATGGCTTTTGTTCAGCCCCTTGAAGGTGGCGAAACGAACTACAAGTGTCTGGCTTTCTACTGGCCGTTGGACAGTTTTGAACCTGTAAGGTTGTCTGGGCCGAAGGTGCGGTTGCGAAGCGTCGACGAGGTGACGGGTTATCGCCACTGGAGCAACGGACGCTGGGAAGAAATACCGTTTGCGGTTTCTCTCCAAGATTCTCCGCCGGATTGGCTGAAGTTTCAGCGAGAGGAATATCGCGCATTAGGATTGGTTCCCGGCCGGGTTTATTCCGGCCTTCGCTGGCTGATTCCTCAGAAGGTTCTCACGCTGGATGGGGTCACAGGAGCCTATTACGCGAACATGTTCGAGCAAGCATGATTCGCGATTGAATGTTGATTGTTGCTTCGGAATGATAAGGCGTACCCGACTCGTCCACTGGCGGATGTGGATGTTGATGGACGTCGCAAGCGACGCATTTGCTTTCTTGGCTCAGGCCGGCGGACAGATCAGCCACCACAGAACTCTCCGGGAACCATCTGCTCATGAGCGACGGGACCGGTGATTACTCGGAATCGCCGATCGCGCCCTTGGCACTTCGTACCGCAATTGCACGGTGATGGACTGAGGTGCGGCGGCATTTGTCGCGTACCCCCCGGCCGCGTGCCTTGGCCCTGTTCGCCGGCCGCGTCCCCCGGGAGCCTCGCCTCGCCGGGAGTTGCCCTGGATGGCTACACCCGGCTTTGGGCGGCGCGGCCATTCTGGCTGGCGGTCTTGTGATCGTGTTACGTCCGAAAACCCGGCCATTCCGCCGCGCATCCCGATCCGCGCGTTTCGGTTCCGGCGGGTTATCGGATTGCCTCGTGGCTGCCGCGCTTGCGTTTGACCGCGTGCTGGAAAGCGGTCGATATTGCTCCTGGCATGGACTGCGGGCTTGGGTTGGGCGACATGCCGAGAGTGCCATTCGATGTACCTGGACTATTACGGCCTGAAAATCGAACCGTTCAGCATCACGCCGGACCCGAGGTTTCTCTATTTCACCCGGCGTCATCGCGAAGCGCTGGACCACATTCTCTATGGCATTCAGGGCCGCAAGGGATTCATTCAGATCACGGGTGAAGTCGGCAGCGGCAAGACGACGCTCTGCCGGGCTTTGCTGGACAGGCTCGATCCGCCTCGCTACCAGACCGCGCTGATCCTTAACCCCTGCCTCACCGAATTGGAGATGCTTCGATCGATCCTGGCCGAGCTTCACCTGCCGGCCCGTGCGGATGAAGACCGCTTGACCCTGCTGGAGCGACTCAACGCCTTTCTCCTGGAGCAGGCGAGGCTGGATCGGGATGTGATCCTGATCATTGATGAAGCCCAGAACATGAGCCTGGAACTGCTCGAGCAGGTTCGCATGCTGAGCAATCTGGAAACCGACCAGCGCAAGCTGCTTCAGATCATTCTGGTGGGCCAGCCGGAGTTGCGGGAGAAACTTGATGATCCGCGCCTTCGGCAATTGCGCCAGCGGATACTGGTTCGGTTCCATCTCACAGCGCTGTCGTACGATGAGATGAACGAATACATTCAACATCGTCTGCGCCTGAGCGGCGCAGCGCGGCGGCTTCAGTTCGACCGCGCGGCATTGCGGGCGATCTTTCGCTACACCCGGGGCACCCCGCGATTGATCAACGCTGTCTGCGACAAGACGCTTCTGCTGGGGTACGTCCGTCAGACCGATCGATTCAAGGGCAGGCAGGTGCGATTGGCGATTCGTGAACTGGAGGGGCACGCGGCATGAGCCTGATCAGTGAAGCACTCAGAAAAGCCAACCTCGCCGATGAAAACGACCGCGGCGCATCCAACAGCACGCCCATGCCGGGAAGCCTGGTGCATATGCATCAACAGCGACAAGGCCCCGCGGCTTCGTTGAACGGCATCTTCTTCTCGATCTTCGGGCTGGCGGGCATCTGCCTGGCGGCGGGTCTGGTGATGATGACGATGGATTCGGTGCGTGGCGGCTGGTCGGGAGTGGATCGATCAACCCTTGCACCGCTCGATGAGATGCTGATCACCACCACGCCGTCGGTCCATGATGGATCGGTTGCCGACGGCGCGCTCGGTGATTCGAGCCGCGCCGGAGCGCGGGAACGGGGCGATGCCGGCGGCATGAGCATTAATTGGCCTCTTGCCAAGGCTGTGCGGGCGGCGGGCCTCGCCCCGAAGCTCCTTTCGCCTGAATCGGCCGATGTGCGAGGCAGCGCCAACGATCGACGCAGCCAACCGGATGCGACCGACAACGCCGGTTCGATGCGGGCATGGATCGAAGCGCACCTCAAGAAAAACCCACCCGCCGGTGAGAATGAATCAGCCCAGTCCGGCAGTGAGGCCGGGGATGCGTCGGCTTTGGTCGAGCCCCCGGCCCCGCTCAGGCCGCTGGTGCCCGGGCGAACCTATCGACAGGTGCTCGAGGTCAGCGATGCGCCCAAGCTGCGGCTGGATGGCATTAGCTGGTCCCTCTATGCGCGCGGAGCGATCATCAATCAGACCATGGTCGAGCCGGGTTCGGAGTTGGAGGATGTTTGGGTCATCGCGATCGAACCGATGCGTGTGTTGCTTCGTCACGAGGGGCGGGAGTTCTACCTGGCGATGCCCTGAATCCGTACGGAACGCGGGAGTGCAGCGGGCCGGGGCCGGGGGCACTTCCGGGGGCGGGGGCCGGTCATGCGCCGACTTCCACCGGTGCGTTGGCCTGGGGAAGCCAGCGATCGCTGATCTGCTCCGGTCGAAGATCGGGGTTGGCGTGGGCGATGGCCGCGGCGACCAGGCCCATGAACATCGGGCTGGGGCGGAGCGGTCGGCTGAGCAATTCCGGATGGAACTGAACGCCGATGTAGAAGGGGTGCCGGCTCGGCGGCAGCTCGAGAATCTGCATGATCGGCTGGGAGGGGTGACGACCCGAGAAGACCATGCCATGGCCTTCGAGTGTTTCGATGTAACCGGGATCAACTTCAAAACGATGCCGGAAGCGTTGCCGCGTGGTGGTTTGTTTGCGGGGCACTTCGACCTTGCCGCTGATCAGCACGGGCCAGCGGTCGGCGGCGAAGAGCTGGGCCGCCAGGGTCTCGGGCTGGATCAAGACTTCCTTGCCGCCCAGACGCATGTTGCCGCCCAACCCTTCGATTTTCTTCTGTTCCGGAAGCAGGTCGATGACCGGGTGGGGGGTCTGTGTGTCGAACTCGGTCGATCCGGCGCCGTCAAGCCCGCAGACGTGGCGGGCATACTCCACCACGGCCATCTGGAAGCCAAGGCAGATGCCCAGATACGGCAGGCGCTGTTCGCGGCAGTGCCGCACGCACGCGATCTTGCCTTCGGTTCCCCGCTTGCCGAAGCCGCCGGGCACGATCACCGCATCGAGATCGGCCAATCGCTCCGCGGCCTGATCGGGCGCCATGTCCACGGTGTCGATCCACGAGACATCGATCTCCGTGCCCAGGTATGAGCCGCTGTGCTCCAGCGCCTTGTCGATTGATGCGTAGGCATCACGCAGCGCTGCGTACTTGCCGGTGATTCCGATCCGGGTTCGGAAGCGTCGCGGCGCGCCCAGCCGGCGGCAGTAGACCTGCCACCGCTCGCGGGCCTGATCCTCGTGAATCGGATTGACCCGGTCGTGCAGGTTCAGCATCGAAAGTACTTCGCGGTCCAGGCAGCTTTCGCGCATGGCATCGGGAATGGTGTAGATCGACTTGCGATCGTGCATCGAAAACACGCGCTTCATAGGCACGTTGCTGAACATGGCGATCTTCTGCCGCACCGATTCATGGACCATGCTCTGGCAGCGGATGGCCACGATGTGGGGCTGAATGCCGGCTTCCATCAATTTCTTCAGGCCGAGTTGCGCGGCCTTGGATTTCTGCTCGCCCAGCGCCGGTGGCTCGATGACATAGGTCAGCGCCACAAAACAGGTGCTGTTCTCGCCTTCCTCGAAGGCCAGTTGGCGAAGCGCCTCGATATAGAAGCTGTTTTCATAGTCGCCCACCGTGCCGCCGACCTCGACGAAAACCACATCGGCGTTCTGGTTGACCGCAAGCTCCCGCAGGCGGCGTTTTACTTCGCCGGTCACGTGCGGAATCATCTGCACATCGCGCCCCAGGTAATCGCCGCGCCGCTCTTTATCGAGCACGTTGCGGTAGATCTGCCCGCTGGTGACGAAGTTGTCGGCCGTGAGGTTCTGATCGAGCATGCGCTCGTAAGTCCCCAGGTCCATGTCCGTTTCCATCCCATCATCCAGCACGAACACTTCACCATGCCGATAGGGATTGAGCGTGCCGCTGTCGATGTTCAGATAGCCTTCCATCTTGATCGGCGCGACACGCAGCCCCTTGTCCTTGAGCAGCTTGGCCAGCGAACTGGAGAAGATGCCCTTGCCCAGTCCGCTGATCACCGTGCCCAGGACCACGACATAGCGATGTCGTCCCACCTGGTAACCGGCGGGAATGGGGTTGTAGAACTCGCTTTCCTGAACGCGACTTCCGGCATCGGCCAGCATGGCCTGCACCTGATCGAGTTCGGATGCCGCCGCCGCCGCGCTCCGCGTCGGGTCTTGAGGGGTGGGGGTTGCCGGGTTGTTGTCGTGAGCGGAATCGATCGAGATGGTCGACTTAGAGGGCATAACTTACCGTAACACAACGGGACCGCTCATTCAAGCACCGGATGGGTGCCATTTCGTGTACCGGAGTTGGCCATGGCCCCGGGGGACTGCCCGCCGGTCCTCCCGCCGCAAGGTCGGCGCTCTGGAGCGGATCAAGCGGGACGATTGCCGGTCTCGATCGTGGTGCCTGGGCCGGGGACGTCGGCCCATGGTTCGGGATGGCGACGCACCTGCCAGAGCTCGGTTTCGTCGAGTTGATGGTGCTCAAAAGTCGGCATCCGTTCGGCCTGCTCGAAGAACTCGACCAGCCAGAAACCCTGGCCGTTGGGGTGCTGGGGTCCGACCATGGTGGGGGAGCCGAGGTTGAGGTCGACCAGCCCCCGCACCGCGCCGGTCAGCGGGCGGCCATCGACCCGCCTGGCCTCCCCGCCCCGGATCAGCCAGGTCTTGTGGATGTGTCCGTGGATCATGAGGATGCGTCCGGCCGAGGCCGTGAGCGTATCCACCAGTGGGCCGGCGCCGGCCAGCCGGTGCTGCCAGTGCTGGGCGATACCCCCGGGCACTACGGCGGGGTAGTGGCAGAGCACGGCCAGGCACCGTTCGCGCACCGGTCGGTCCGCGGCGGCGGCGGAGACCAGCTTGCCGATGGCATCCAGGGTCGCCGGACGGATTCGGCCGCGCGAGGTGATCAGCCGGGGTGCGCAACTGTCGATGGCCAGGAGATGCCATGGGCCGATGATGGGCCGCATCAGCGGTGCTTGATCCGGCATCGCCACCAGCGAGCCCCAGGCATGAATCGCCCGCCTCTGCCAGGCGGCCAGAAAGGTGTAGCAATCGTGATTGCCCGGAACCAGGACGGCTGGAATACGCTCACACAGCGGCTGGATGAGCGATCGGGCCTCGGCGAACTCCCGGCGGGTGGAAAGGGTAGTCAGGTCGCCGGTCAGCCAGACCTGGTCGGGCCGAAGGGCGAGGATGCGGTTGATGGCCATGGCCATGAGATGGGGCTGAAACCGCTTTCGCCGTCCGCGAAGCAGGTTGGCCGCGCCCAGCAGGCGCTTGCCGATCAGGCTCCAGGGCGTGCGCGGCAGGTGGTGGAGGTGGACATCGCCGAGCATCGCGACCCGGAGGCTTGAGCGGCCTTGACTGGCGGGGATGGACTCTTTCACCGGACTGAATTCCGCGAAGATGAAGCCTCGAACCGGCGCAAGGGTGTTGGATCACCTTCCTGAACGACGGGGCAGAGCGCCGGTGTGGCCTCTTCGGGCATGGCCTGGTCGATCGAGTTGCCCTGGCCGTCGCGGGCGTACCAGGTTTCGACGACCTGGTGCCAGTCACGCAGACTGCCCGAGCGGATGAACCGCTGCCGGACCTGTTCGGAGTCGGGATGATGCCTTGAGAAGCGGATGCCGAACTTTCGCATCATGATGGACGCTGCGAACTCGCCGTGAATTCGGGCTGCGATCGCCAGGTGATTGAGCAGCACATCGCGCTGCTGGAAGATGGTGGGCGGGCGGTCGGCGGCGGCATGATCGCCGCGCATGATCGCGCGGGCCTGCTCGAAAATCCACGGATTGCCGATGCAGCCACGCGCGACGCTAACCAATTGCACACCGGTATGTTCGATCATCCCAAAGATATCCGATGCACCCCAGATATCGCCCGAACCGCCCAGGAAGAACCCCGGCGTCGCGCGGTATTGCTCGACCAGTTCCCGGAGAAAGCCCCAATTTGATGGCCCCTGATATTTCTGTTCGACCGTACGGGCGTGGACCACCGCGCCGGCATAGCCGCAGTCGATCGCCCCTTGCAGCACGGTGTGGAACGCCTCGGCGGACCGGGAATCGTCATCCAGAGCACGTCGAAGCTTGACCGTACACGGCCTGCGCTCGCCCACGGCCTCCCGAACGGCCCTCAGGATCGCCACGGCCTGCTCCGGCTCGCCCAGCAGGTGGCCGCCCCGTAGTTTTTTGCGGATTTTCTTGACCGGACAGGCCAGGTTGACATCGATCACATCGAAGCCCAGGTCGACCAGCAGATCGGCGGCGCGGGCCATGGTCTGGGGCTCGGCACCCATGATCTGCCCGGCGATGGGGTGGTCGTCGTCGTCCAGTTCCGCCGGTCGGCGTCCCTTGCCACCATTGAGCAGCAGGATATCCAGCATGGCCTCGGTGATGCAGTAGGGGCATCCGTGGCGACGGGCGACCAGGCGCATGGCGGTGTCGGAGTAGCCGGCCAGCCCGGCCTGGAAGAAGGGGGCATCGATCTGGAAGTTGCCGATTTTCATTCAGTAGGACATGATAGACGTTTACGGTTGAAGGTCACGGTACGCCGCCCGGGCACGTTCTCCGGGGGCGGGCCGGACCCGGAACCCGCCGTGTCGCCCCAGGCGATTGATGGGCGATCGCCAGCCCCGACGGGGTTGGCCGCGGCGGCGGAGGCACACGAAAATGGCCAGAACTCCAGCCTTGTTCATGCTGCTGATGCTGCCGTGCGTGGTCGCGTGCTCCGGCTTTCAGTTGACCGACCCGGTGGCCGACCCTCAGTCCGTCGCCGTGGCGCGAACGTTGGTCTATCCCGACCGGTCCGACCGTGGCCCGGACCTGGACATTGCCGTGCAGCAGCGGGGCCGGGAGCTGCGCATCATCAATCGCACGCCGCGCCAATATTCCGGGCTCCAGATATGGCTCAATCGCCAGTACGTCGCGGTGCTGGACCGGATCGACATCGGCGCCAACCCAGCCGTCGGC
The DNA here is from genome assembly GCA_020831765.1 of Phycisphaeraceae bacterium. GTDB lineage: Bacteria > Planctomycetota > Phycisphaerae > Phycisphaerales > Phycisphaeraceae > JAFIFY01. The sequence continues at coordinate 17,505 of JAFIFY010000020.1, forward strand.
ATGAACCGTTTCGTCAACGTCCATGGCGAACCGTTCCCGACACCCGGCCTGCTGACTCCCGAGCGCGGCCAGCGGCTGGTGCTGGCCGAGGTATTCGATCCGGACACGGGTCTGCGTCACGCACTCTGGGTGCAAGTCGAGCCGGAGGGCTGATCAAAAATTCCTTCCGGTCGCGACTGGCCGCCTTACCGCCGCTCTTCGCGGTGTGATGATGTGCATCATCCGTGGCGCGGAGCACCCGCCGCTTCCCATTGTGGAAAGCGGATGAGGCCGAGTCGCTAGTTTCTTCCCACTTACCAAGAGGCCACGATCATGGATTCACTCTCACGATGGCGACGCTTCAAGGACACTTACTGCGACACCGGCGCACTGGGCATCGGCCTGGACATCGCGCGGATGAATTTCGATGACGGCTTCTTCAAGCGCCTGGAGCCGGCGTTGACCGCCGCTTTTTCCGCCATGAACGGGCTGGAGGCCGGTGAAACCGCCAACATCGATGAGAACCGCATGGTGGGACACTACTGGCTGCGCCAGCCGGACCTGGCCCCCTCGGACGAGATCACCGGCCAGATCGTCGAAACGCGCGAGCGTATCCGGACCTTCGCCGCCGATGTGCATGAGAAGCGGATCGTTCCCCCCGAAGCGCCCAGGTTCACCGACCTGCTGATCGTCGGTATCGGCGGAAGCGCGCTGGGCCCGCAGTTGATCGCCGATGCACTGGGAACCCGGCGCGACAAAATGGTCTTGCACTTCCTGGACAACACCGATCCGGATGGTTTTGACCGGACCATCGCCGCGCTGGGAACACGGCTCAAGAGCACGCTGGTGCTGGTGGTTTCCAAGTCCGGCGGCACCGCCGAGACGCGCAACGGCATGATCGAGGTACGGCAGGCGATGACTGCGAAGAAGCTTAACTTCGCCCGGCAGGCCGTGGCCATCACCATGGCCGGCAGCGCGCTGGATCAGCAGGCTGAATCCGAAGGATGGCTGGACCGGTTTCCGATGTGGGATTTCGTCGGCGGGCGGACCAGTGTCTTCAGCGCCGTGGGCCTGCTGCCGGCGGCGCTTCAGGGCCTGGATATCGATGAAATGCTCGAGGGGGCGTTGGCCATGGATGAGCTGACGCGCAAGCCGGATGTGAAGCGGAACCCCGCGGCCCGGGTGGCGCTGATGTGGCATTACGCCGGCGAAGGGCGGGGCCGGCGGGATATGGTCGTCCTGCCTTACAAGGATCGGCTGCTGCTGCTGTCACGCTATCTCCAGCAGCTCATCATGGAATCACTGGGCAAGGAGAAGGATCTGGACGGTCAGGTCGTCGAGCAGGGGCTGACGGTGTTCGGCAATAAGGGCTCGACCGATCAGCACGCCTACGTTCAGCAGCTTCGCGATGGTCTGGACAATTTCTTTGTCAACTTCATCGTCTGCCTGGAGGATCGCTCCCCGGTCGCGGCCCGAACCGCCCCGGAAGTCGAGCCGGGCATCACCAGCGGCGACTACCTGCTGGGCTTCTGGCTGGGCACGCGTGAAGCGCTGAGCGAAAAGAACCGCCAGTCGATCACCATCGTGCTGAACAAGCTGGATGGAAAGCACCTTGGCGCGTTGATCGCGCTGTATGAGCGGGCCGTGGGGCTCTACGCCTCGATGATCAACATCAACGCCTACCATCAGCCCGGCGTCGAAGCGGGCAAGAAAGCCGCGGCGCGAGTGCTGGAGCTCCAGGGCCGGCTGGTGGAATACCTCAAGGCCAACCCCGCACCGGCGACGCCCGAACAGATCGCCGATCGCATGGAAGCCTCGGGCGATGTGGAGATGATCTACAACCTCCTCCGCCATTTGGCCGCCAACAAGCGCGGCGTGGGCAAGACCGGCAACAAGTTCCGCTGGAAGGGCTGATCGGCCCGGACGAGTGCGGCAAGGGCCAGGTATGACGTATCGGGTGCAATCGCCTATGCCACACCGGCTTCGGCGAACAGGCGCTTCATGCAGGTCATGACCTGCGCGGCGGCATCGTCGGGGGGCAGTTCGCCAAGGCGCGGAACCTCGGGCTTGAACGGCTCGGCGAAGACCGGGCCATCAAACCCCGTCGCCGCGACGGCCCGCAGCATGCCCGGACCGTCCACAACGCCGGTCGCCATCGGCAAAGCGCGTTCGTGGTCCAACTGTTGGTCGATCGGCCGGCCGGCGATGGCATCGTTGGCATGCACCACGACGACCCTGCGCCCGACCAGGCCCTTGCGCAGGTCGCTCACATCAACCTCGGCGACAAAGCAATGGAAAAAATCCAGCGCCAGCCCGACATGGCCGCCCGCATCGGCGACATCGAGCAGTTCAAGCATGCCATCGAGCGTGTGGATGAACTCGTGCCGGTGCCGTTTGCGCAGGTGGGGTGGCCCGAGAAACTCCAGGCCGTACTCGATGCCGTGCCGCCCCAGCACTTCGGCCACCCGCTTGAGCCGCTGGGCGTGCCAGGCGAGGTTGGTCGAGTAGTCCCGTTCCGGATGCGATGACCAGATATGGCTATAGGTTCGCTTCACTCCCGCGATGGCCGCGCGACGGGCCGACTGCTCGATCATCGGCAGGTTTTTTTCCAGCGAAACCGAGTCGGTGAAAACGTCGAACGGCAGGCCGAACAGCCCCCAACGCAACCCGGCCCGCTCAACAACCGCGCGCGCATCCTGCGCGGCGGTGTCACTCTCCAGACATGGCCGAGTCAGATCGATCCCGCCATAGTCGTGACGAACAGCCAACGCCGAAAGCTCGCGGACATCACTGACATGAATGCCGATCGCGCCGGGACGAAGGTTGATGAACATGGCCGTACTCCCGATCAAGCAGGAAATGGAGCGGATCGTAACGAAGAAACCGCTGGCCGCCACAGAGATGGAACCTCAACTGACTGCACGATTGACCCCTTCGCGCATCCCCCCTATCCGAAAGCGATGATTGGGCGCGATCAATCCTTCAGATCGGCAGCCTTTCTCGCGGCACGAAGTAGTCGGTCGGCATCGGTTGCCGTGATCTCATAGACGGTCTTGATTGGTCCCGGCTGTAGAGCCGGTATTGATGCGATCTTGGGGTCAGCGTTCTTCAGGGGTCGAACCTTTACGCGAATTTCTTCCACTGGGTCAAGATGCAGGAAGCCATCCTTGTGGCACGACTGCCCCACCTTCGCGACACCAACGAGTTCATTGCGATCCGTTTGGTGCGCAATCACCATGTCGCCACGATGGAGTTTTCTGAGTGCCGGAACGATCTCGACACTTCCCCAGTTATCTTCAACGCGTCTTCGTTTACCGTGTGTCGTGCGTTCGAAGAAGTCATTCCAGTCGCCAGAAAGGAACTTATGCTCACCTTTGCGAGAATTGCATTTGTAGATCCACCAAGCCATATGTTGAGCTCCTGTAGAAATAGGTCCAGACACTGGTCTCCATCGGGAACGCGAACCAAGCCGCCTGCACCATTGTCCATTTCATATGTCGCCAGTCAACCGCGGGCGGTGTCGATCCGTTGTCCCGAAGAATGACCGTCATTCGATACCATCACCAGAGACCACCGTTGACAGGTCCAACGTCCAGTCGAAGTGGACATGATGTAGCCCCGAGCTTCCAGGCCGCCCCAATCGGTTGGCAGGCGGCTATTGCCTGACCGACTATCATGCGTGTGAGCGACTGAAAATTCGACAGCTCAACGTCTCGCCCATGGAGATTCACAACGCCGAGGAGAATCACACAATGAACGCGCAAAGCAACAGCGGCCGGGCCGGGTGGATGGCGGGCGGTTGGGGCCTGATGCATCACTACAACAAGAGCGGGACCGAGCGTCTGGACGCTTTCAACGAGCAGACCGACCGCTTCGATGTCGATGTGCTTGCCGGCCAACTGAACGAGCTCGGCTGCCGCTGGTTCACCCTTTGTGTGTGCCACAACGCCACTTCGCGGTACTGGTGCGCGCCCAGCAATACGCTTGAACGATACGTCCCCGTCCCCGTCTGCTCGCGTCGCGATCTGATCGCGGACATCGCCGCGGCCCTCAGTCCGCTGGGCATTCGCACGATGGTCTACGTCTGGCCGTGGTATGAAGCTCAGAAGTGCGAGAAGACGCAGAATGCCTTGGCGGTGGATTACCCGGCGCGGTGGTGTGAGGTGCTTGAAGAGTATTCGCGCCGCTGGGGCAAACAGGTTTCCGGCTGGTGGGTCGATGGTCCGGGTAAGGAGCCGGAAGCCAATATGAGCCGGCTGGCCGCGGCGCTTCGGGCCGGAAACCCCGACTCAGCGGTCTGTTTCAACGGCGGATGGGGCAAGCTCGAAAGGCACTCGGCCAGCGATGATTACTGCGCGGGCGAACACCTTAACCTTCCTGCCTGCCCGGGAGATGTGGACGATGGCGCCCTGCGGCATCTTCTGAACCCCATCGGTGGGTACTGGGGCGGCTCGCGGGACATGGCCGAGGGGATTGACACCCATCCCGAGTTGAAGTTCTCGGATGACCGGCTTGCCGAGGCCATCATCGACTGGACCGTGCATCACCGCGCGGCGATCACGCTCGATGTGCCGCTTCAATCCTTCAAGGGCACGATCGGCAGCCTCGGAGGCGCTCTGCCTGAAATGTACGACCGCCAACTCAAGGCCGTCGCCGCGAAATTGCGTGACGCGACTGCCCGCTGAACGAGCGGAACGTATCTCGCCGGATCAACGAGCGTCCTTGGGTCAGCCACAAGGTCCTGGCAGGCAGCCGCCCCCGGGGTAAGGTGATGGGTCAGGCGGGTTTCTGTTGAGCAACGATGGGCGAACGGGTCGAAGTCTTCGGTGATCGCGGTCTGTCCGTGGTTTCACACAATGTCAGCCGTGCCATCGGCGCGCACCAAAAAGCCCGGAACCATGAGGTGGGTTCCGGGCAAGGGGGGAGGGGGGAGGCAGGATCAATGATCTGTCGTGTTCACGATTCGCGTTGAATCTGGTAGGTGATGCGGTCGATCACTTCCAGCAGCGGAGCGGGTTCGTGGGGCGCGGCGAGCTGGAGTTTCTCCAGGCCCTTGTCCTTGATCCGCTCTTCCATGCGGGCGACGGCCGTCAGCACGCCGGAGTGTCCCGGCCGCTTCATGAAGCGGGCGATCTCCGGATAGGAAAGGTGCGTGAGCTTCCGCAGCAGATACATCACCAGCGATCGCGCAAGGACGATCTGCGCCTGACGGCGGTTGCCCAGAATCTGTTCGCGGGCGATGCCGAACAGATCGCTTACCGTCCGCAGCACCTGCTCGGGCCGGATCGGACGACTTCGGCCGACCTGCTGTGGGCTTTCAAGCAACTGGCGAACCAGCACCTGGCCGATCACCCGGCGCCCATCGCCGTTGTGCGTTGAATCAGCCTGGAGCATCGCCAGCGCTTCGAGCTTGGTCAGCGCGCCTTCCATCTCGCGCACCGAGCCCTGGTAGTGGCTGACCAGCAGATCGCCCACGCCGTCGCGCAGTTCAAGGTTCCGACGCTGGGCGAGTTGGGTGATGATTCGCCGACGCGTGGGCTGATCCGGCGGCTTCACCTCGATCACCAGGCCGCGCAGGCATCGACTGATCAGCGCTTCGCCGAACGGCTCGACCAGGCGCGGGTGGTGATCCGATGCCATGATGAGCCGGGAGCCGGCAAGCTCGAGGGCATCGAAGCTGTGCAGGAATTCCTGCTGGGTCTTTTCACGTCCGGCCAGGAAATGGACATCATCGATCGCCAGCAGGTCGAGCCGGCGGATTCTTCGACGGAAGGCATCGAGCTTCTGAAAGCGGATCGCCTGGATGTATTCGTTGGTGAACTGCTCGCCGGTGGTGTAGAGCACGTGGGCATCGGGCTTGTGTTCGAGCATGCGGGCGCAGATGCCCTGAAGCAGGTGCGTCTTGCCGACGCCGCACAGACCATGGAAGAAGATCGTTTCACCGGTGAGCCGGCCTGGTTCGGCGGCGCGGCAGGCGGCGGCGTGGGCGAGCTCATTACACTTGCCGACGACAAAATGCTCAAGGCGATAGCGAAGCGGCAGGGCGTGACCGTTCCGCCCGTTCTCCGATGGCCGCGCTTCGCCCCGGAGCTTCGCGGCCGAAGTCTTGGGCGTGCCGTTTCGGGGGGTGCCGGCGTCGTGGGCCTCGGTCACGGCCACGGCCTGATCGCGGCCATCTTCCCCGACCTCGGCATTGACGCGCAACTCCACCTCGGCCTGCTCGCCAAGCTCATCCGCGGCCGCGCACTGAAGCTGTTCGGTGAAATTGCGCCCGATCCAATCGGCGACGAATGCGCTGGGTACCTCCACGCGAAGACGTTTGCCGCCATCGATGTTCAGGCGCGTGGATGTGAACCACATGCTGTATCGATGGCTGCCAACCTGGTCTTCAATTCGCTTGGCAATGCAAGCGCAACGATCGCTGGGTGACAAGAGCGTCGTCACTTGGGATTCCCCTTCATCGGTTCGGCCTGACCCCATGGGAGCCGGTCGAACCTGACGGAGCGTGAAGGTTATTGGTCCCGGTTCCGTCCCCTGATCCAAGTGGTGCAGCGCGATGCACGGTTCCGCCAACTCGATGCCGCCGGCACCAAGACACAGCAAGCCTGCGGCCAGGCAAACTGACGCCGGAGCGTCAACTCCAGTCAAGCGTTGGATTCAGCCGTGCCGTCCATTGCGTTACCCACATGAACTGACATTCCATTGCCAGAGGGAAAGAGTAATCAGAAAACGTCCAGCGTCAATGGGCCTCGAGGCGGTTCAAGCGTCCATCTTTCCCAAATTGCCCATCACCAAAGCCTTGTATCGCGAAATTTTTTTTGTTGACGGGATTCGCCCCCGGCTCGGACATCATGTGGAAAAGGTTAGGGATTCGTGAAGCCTTGGCATCTAACCTGCCCGAATCACAACGGATAATATTCTGCTAACAAACACTCCACCGGCTGGGTGTCCATCCCGGGCTCCGTACTTCAACGCGTCCGATAGCGCGGCCGAAGTCCCCAATGCACAGCCCCACCGCATCAACGCGCCGGCTCAACGCCCAACGCCCTGTTCGCCATCGCCGCTTGCGCTACCAAGCAGTCCGCCCAGCGCGTGCGGCAGCAGCATGCCCCCGGCCATGCCCAGCATCATGCCCGCCCCGCTCACTACCGCCTGCCACGCGCCCGCCACCGGAACCAGCATGTTCGCCGCGCTCCCGCCCACCATCATGCCCACCAGCATTCCGGGCACACCCAACAGCAGCATGCCCGTGCAGCACCATCGACCCCAGCGCCACGGTCGAGGCCGGTAGCGAACCAGAAACATCGCCGGAACGCCCAGCGCCAGCATGCCGATATTCATCCCGGTCAGAAGGCTCGTCCAGTCACCCACACTTGTCGGCGCACAGCAGAGGCACGCCGCCATGGCCGGGCTCACGCCTTCGTTCGCGGATGCCCAGGTCATGGTCTGGACCTCGCTCCTGCGCGGCAGCGCAAGCGCATCCCACCACCAGCCCACCATCATGCCCAACCCGCCGATGCTCAGCATGCCCAGCGTCATGTCGCCGGCTTCATCCATCCAGGGACCGAAGCGGACAACAGCGCGCCAGATCACCAGCCCCAGCGCCACCAGCATCAACGTGCCCTCGAACCCCACGCCGCTGAGCATTCCCAGCACGAACATGAGGCCGACCCAGCCCACGCCGTGAAGCGCATGGATGAACCTTTCGTGCGAGATCCACCTTTCGCGCGGCAATCGCTTCATACTGGAGGGCGTTGATGGCCTCGTGTCCTTGCGCGGTGCATCGGGCTCAGCCATCGACTCATTGAGCCACGTGAAGCTGCGGCGACAGACCAGCAGACTTGAAGCGGCCATCAGCAGCACCGCAATGACCGGGTGCAGAATACCCACCGCCGCCAGCATCATGCCGGTAATGTTGTAGCTCACCGCCAAGGCGAGGTTGCCGCGAATCCTCCGCAATGCACGCCGCGACAGTTCGATGGCTTGGGGAATGCTCGCCAGGTTGCCGTCGATCAGGATGCCATCGGCGGCCTCCGATGCCACGCCGCTGCCACCGGCGATGGCGATGCCCACATCCGCCTGCGCCAATGCCGCGGCATCGTTGAGACCATCGCCCACCATCACCAGGGTTCGGTTCGGATCGACATCTCTCTGCAGATTCAGCCAGGCCGCCTTCTGATCGCCGCTCATCCCGGCGACGGTGGGCGCGATGCCCTCGGTCAATGAAGCGCCTTGCGGCCCATCTCCCGTAAGCACGGTGACCGGAAGCCCCAGAGCCTTGCAGCGTTCGATCGCGCTCAGGGCGGTATCCCGCAGCCGCTCGGCGATCAGCAGCTTAAGCGCCGGCTGACCGTTCCAGTGAACGACCAGCGAGAGCAGCGCATCGGCCTGGCGCTCATCATCGGATGTCTGGGCGGTTGCGCGAAGGATCGCGACGGTGCTGGGCGGACTTTGGGGGCCTTGGACGATGGCTTCGATGCCGCGACCGGGCAGGATATCGAGGCGCTGGACCGTCCAGGCGCGCGGGTTGAGGCGCGGCGACTCCATGAGCTCGCCTTCGGATAACTCACCCAGCGACTGCCGGATGGCCCGAGCCACGGGATGATCCGAAGCCTGCTCGATGCGCATCAGGGCGCTGAGCAGGCCAGCACGCTCCGGCCGCTGCGCCACGGCATCGTCTGAATCGATCCATTCCCATCGGGTCAGCGTCAGTTCCGGGTCGCCCAGGGTTCCGGTCTTGTCGAAGACCACCTGGCCGGCGTCGGCCAGTCGCTCGATCACCGCGCCGCCATGGATCAGCAGGCCTCGCCGCGCCAGGTGGCCCAGCAGGTTCCAGATCACAAGGGGGGTGGCAAGGCCGGCCGCGCACGGACAGGCGACCAACAGCACCGCCAGTCCACGAAAAAGTCCCTCGTTCCAATCGTGCAGGTAGACGCCCGCCGCGGTCGCGGCCATGGCGGTGAGCAGAACCACGGGAAGGAAGATGCGGACGAATCGATCCGCGAGCGTGCTTTGGGCGGCCGGATTGGCATCGGCCTGGCGAACCATGTTCAGCAGCGCATCCAGGCGCGTGCTTGATTCGGCCGCGGTCTGAACGAGGAGTTCGCCATCCTCGGCGATCTGACCGGCTTCCACCCGCGCGCCCGGGGCGGCCGAGTCCGGCAGCCAGCGGCCCGAATGTGCCGCGTTGCTGACCATGGCATGGCCTTGAATCACGCGACCGCTGATCGGGATCAGCGAGCCGGGCAGGATGCGAACCACAGCGCCGGCCGGCAGATTCCGCGTGCTGACCATCTGGTCCCGGTCCGGGTCGGCCGCGTCATCCACTTGCCGCACACGGTCCAGGTCGATCAGCAGCCGGGACAGTGAACCGGTGGCGCGATTTCGGCCGCCGATCCGGATCGCCCGGCCGATGGCATAGACAATCAGCAGAATGCAGACCACATCGAAATAGACCTGGCCCTGGCCGGTCGCCATGGCGTGGACACTGATGCCGCCAGACCCCAGCAGACCCGCCAGAAAGAGAGCCTCGATCGTGATGCGCCGCCTGGCAAGGGCCCTTACCGCTTCACAGGCCAGCGGCAGCCCCAGCAGTAAAGCGACCACCAGCGTGGCCCCGGCCATGCCCCACAGCAGCGCCGCGTGGGTCGCGGCATCTTCCGGTGGCGTCAGGTTGATCGCCAGCCCCAACATCATGGTTTGCGAGGCAACAAACAGCCCGGCTCCGAGCTTCACCCAGCTCACATCGCCGGTCGGCTCCAGGCCACCGCCATCCACTGACGATTGCGGCCCATCGGCGCGGTAACCACCGGTCAGGCAGCACACCTGCTCGGCGTCCGAAGCGCTGCCCAGGCCCGGATACCGCGTTGGGACGTGGATGCTCAAGGCGAAGCGGGCTCCGGCTCAGCGGGCGGCGTGGTGGTTTGCTCGGCCGCCGGGTGCTCGGTGGCCTCGGCTTCCCGAAGCTCGGTGACCGTCCAGGATGCCCGCCGCCCGGCATGCTCAAGGCGTACCTCGCGCACCAGTCGCGGATCGACCGGTGGCGCATCGTTGCCCCAGGCCGTGCGGATGAAGCTGAGCACCGCGGCGATGCGAAGGTCGGTGAGCTGGTCACCGTGGCCGGGCATCTGATCGTCATAGACCTCGCCGGCGACCTCGATCGGCCCGTGAAGCCCGTGCAGCACGATCCGGGCGAGGGTGCGCGGCGAACCGTGGACCCACTCGGACCCGGCCAGCGGCGGATATTGCGCTTCCAGGCCCATGCCATCGATCTGGTGACACGACATGCAGTGCAGGGTATAGACCCGCCGGCCCAGGACAAGCGGATCGATCTCCAGGTCCGGGTCCAGGTCGCGACGCGGATACGCCGCGCGGTCCGCGGCCCGCTCATCGAGCACATCCCCGCGAAAATGACCGCTGTATTGGCCCAGATACCACCCGCCCCAGAGCAGCATCGCGCCGAAGACGATGATCAGCCAGATCGGCATGGGTTCGCGGCCATCGGCCGGCTCGGAATGCTCCCGCATGATCGGCGAGTGCATCCGGTTCACATCATGCTGATCGGATTCCGGGGGTTGAGGATGGTCCATGGCCGGGCGGGCGTTCGGTTGCGGGCTCTTGACAACTATAAGCTGTCCGGTCCCGTCGAACATTGTCGGCCAAGGCGAATTGTCCTCGGAGAAGCGATTGGTGCCGCCGGATGGCTTTGGCTGGGGAGTTTCACGGATCGGCCTGGCCGCTCAGCGGGTGCGATGAACATCGCGGGTTTGACGCGTCGATCATCGCGATCGTTGAGCCCGCCGTTCATGCCCTGAGCGTTTGGATGTGTGGCTTAAGGGCTCTTTCCAGGCGAATCATCGCATCCACCATCGCGGCGTAAACCTCCGGCCACTTGTCGGGGTCTTCCCGCCAATTGCTGAAGTTAAGCATCTTGCGGATACGACACGCCCTGCGGCCTTCCACCTGCTGCCATTCCAGGATTCCGCCGAAGTCTCGTTCGATCGCTTCCTTCGCACTGTGGAGTCGTTCGAATGTCTCTTGGGTCTCGTCTTCGTTGCCCCTGCCGCGATCAATGTAAAGCTCCACCGCCGGGCCGTCCCTGGTCAGCACGTGGTTATAGACCAGCCCGGCGACGCCGGCTCCCGTGCCGATCCAATTGTCCTTTCCGGGCGTCAGGTTGGCGTGAAGCCTTGTTTTTGTCTTGGCATGGTCGATGAGGCCCTCCCAGAAGTTGAGCAGAGTGCGGTGACGCTCAGCCAGTTCCTTCTTTGTCTTACCGACGTGGCGACTCTCGTCACTGGGTCCGACGATCAACGTGAGCAGTGGCGCGGGCACGGAGTCTCCAATGCGTATCGCTTCGAGTTTGAGAAGATAAAAGGAAGCGGAGTTGCTCTCGTTAAGCCACGCGATGGCGTTAATGTGTTCCGGCCTTGGATCGGAAACGATCCAGATGGCGGTACGCGCATCGAAGGCGGTCAGATAGGTGATGAGCTTTCCCAGATGATCGTGGTTGCTCTTTTCAAGCTGATTCTCAATCACGACCGGATTGTTGTTTTCGTCTTCCGCGACGAGGTCTACGCTGAAGCTGCCTGCGGCCTTCTCGCGTTCGACGTTGATCAGGTTGAGGTTGAGGATATCGTTCAGGACCTCAATGTTCTCTTCGAGCCATCGGGTGAAATCGAGGGCCTCGTGCTTCCAGACTTCGCGAAGCGCAACCCGGGCTATTTTTCCGATCATGTCAGGACCTTTCGCGATTGAGGCAGGTTCGTCGGGCGGCCAGAGCGCCATCCTGAATTCGAGAGGGCGAAGTTTACCATCCTCTTGATGTCGGCCAACAAGCCGAAGACAGGTTCGAAGATCGTCGTATTGCGATTCGAGACGCCAATTTTGCGACAAATCGGGTGGAATGGGTTGACAGATTTCGATTTTGAGTTAACGTTAATCCACGGGTGACTTGGATGGGGTTCAAGTCATTGCGGAATGCTTGGAAACGCCTTTCGGCGTGTAACCGTTCGGTTTGGCTTTTATGTCTGGTCGGCCCTGCTCGCAAAGTCTGCGTTTGGCTTTGACAGGATTGGCCGTGTAGCGATCAAGGAGAATCATGATGAGACGAAGTGGAAGATTTGGCCTCTGTGCCTTGGGCGGTGTGTTGTTGATGGGGGCGTCGAGCGCTTTGGCCGCGCCGATCAGCCCGACGCAGGACGATCTGCTGGCGTTTACCAACATCAGCGGACCATTCGGCGGCTCGGGTGTGATCAACTCCGCCGTGGCCGACGGCGATGGGGTGACCTTCGATCTGACGCTGGGCACCGATGAATTTGGCAAGACGCCCATCGGCGCGCTCAATGCCGCCGTCCCGCCGCTTGATATCGGCTCCAACCTCACCGGATTCTCCGAGATCCGCTATTACGTCACCGTCATCTCGGCCGATGGTCCGATCGAGTTCAATCCTTTCTTTCAGGACACGGGTTTCACTTTCGACCAAGGGTTCAGCGGCGTACTCAATGTCGGTGATGCGAGCTGGGTCTCGGTGCCGCTGTCCGGAAACTTGGGCGACATCAAAGGCATCGGCTTCCAGATCTTCACCGCTGGCGGTGTCGAGAATCCGGCCGCCAACGATGTGGTGATCCATGTTTCCCCGGTTCCCGAGCCCGCCAGTCTTGGCCTGCTGGGTCTCGCCGGTCTGGCACTGCTTCGCCGGCGTCGGTGAGTTTTTCGTTTTCGTGTGAAGTTTGGCCAGAAGTGAGCTTGAGAGGAACATAGGGAGCACTCCGTTGAGTATTTTCAGACGGATACGTATGGCAGCGCTATCGCTGTCCTGGGCGGTTGTTGCCAGTCAGTCGGCGTGGGCGTCCAGTGATCCATGGATTTACGAGCCTCATGTGGACCCTGCGATCGGCTTCAACCTGATCAGTTGGCACAACTTCGGCGCATCGGGCGCTGCGGTCTGGGAGAACGCGATCCTGGACATGCACAGCCACGGTGTGGGGCATGTGTCGATCTCCCCGGTGCGTTTTTTCAATAAGACCACCGGGGCGATCTCGCCCATTTCGACACAGGCGCCGGAGCTATCCCACATCGCCGCGGGTGTTGCGATGGCCAAATCGCTGGGCATGCATGTCACGCTCAACCCGTTCGTCGAGCCGGTTGATTTCGATGGCTGGCGCGGGGCATGGTCGCCCCCCAACGAGGCTGCGCGGACGCAATTCTGGAGCGATTACCAGGGTTATCTCCTGGAAGTCGCCGATCTCGCCGAAGCGCATAACGTCGAACGCCTGACCATCGGCACCGAGCTTCGCGCCTTGGTGCGCGATTCGGCCAACAATCCGCACATCACCTCGCTGATCAGCCAGGTGGATGCGGTCTACGATGGCAAGCTCGGCTATGCCGCCAACTGGGACAACTACAACCACGGTAACGTCACCGCCGTCATCTGGGAAAACCCCGCCATCGATTTCATGGGTGTCGATGCCTATTTCTCCCTGGCCAACAATGCCCAGGCCGATGCCTCGGGCGCTTATCCCGATGAATCGTTCATCGATCTGGTCGCGGCCAACTGGACCTCCATTCTTGACAACCAACTCGTGCCGTTCGCCAATGCCCGCAAGGGCGGCGACGGCATCGAGCTGGTCTTGACCGAGCACGGCCTGATCCCGTTCAACCGGACCACCGTCCTGCCGTATTCGGAAAACGCTGCCTTCACCCAGCCTGTCGATACCGACGAACAGGTCAACGGCTACGCCGGCCTGATCAAGGCCATCGATGGGAGGCTGGACGATCTGGCTGAAGTCCACATCTGGCATTGGGGCATGCCCGGCGCCGAGGACAGCTTCTGGTACCTGCAGCCCGATGGGTTGGATGTGGGTGGCCCACGCTTTGATGAATCGCTCAGCCAGCCGGCGGCGCAGTTCCTGGTCGGCTACCTCCAGACCATCCCGGAACCGGCAAGCAGCGCGTTGCTCGGCACGGGTCTGGCGATGCTGCTGCTTAGGCGGCGACGGGCCGAAGACTGATCGTGCCCGGTTCCGGTGAACCGGATGAGGCCCCCGCTCTTCTGGAGAGCGGCCTGCTATCATCGTCTCCGGCCCGGGCGCTGGATTCGATCATGAAGGCGGTAACGCTCAGTGACATTGCGCAGAAGGCCGGGGTGTCGGTGATGACCGCCTCGGCCGCGCTGCGCGGCAAGGGTCGCCTGAGCGATGAGACGCGCAAGCGTGTGAAGGAAATCGCCGCCCGATTGGGCTATCGCGCCAATTCCGTCGCCCGTGCCACACGAACCGGCCGCTTTGACAACATCACGCTCCTGATGAGCACGGAGGAGCATCGCAGCTACCTGCCCCCAACGCTGCTGGATGCGATCCACGACACCCTGGCCGGGCATGAGCTGCGCCTGACCCTGGCCAAGCTGCCGGATCAGAAGCTGGTCGATTCCGGCGCTTTACCACGCATTCTGCGCGAATACAGCAGTGATGGCCTGCTGATCGACTACACCTTTGAAATTCCCGATGCGCTCATCCGCATGATCGAGCGCCAGCGGACTCCGGCGATCTTTCTCAACGTCATGCGCCCGAATAACTGCGTCCATGTCGATGAGGTGTATGGCGGGCGGGCGCTGACCGAGCATCTGCTGGAGCTTGGCCATCGCCGGATCGTGTACGTGGACACCTGGTGGGGGGAACGGACCGAGGTGTCCCATCACAGCGTTCGCGACCGCCGAGCCGGCTATGAACAGGCAATGACCGCCGCGCGGCTGCGCCCACGCTACCTGCTGGCCGAACAGGCCCACCCTCCCCAACTGGTCGAACAATTCAGGAGCCTGCTGACCGGGAAAGACCGACCCACCGCCGCGGTCACCTACTGGACCAGTGATGCGTGGCCGCTCCTTCGCGCCACCCGGGCGGTCGAGCTGCTCCCGGGCCGGGATATCTCCATCGCCAGCTTCGCACGACCCGACGACCATGCCGTCCAGGGACTGGGCCTGACCGCGTTCATCCAACCCGAGCGCGAAATGGGCAGCGAAGGCGTCAACCGGCTGATCGGTCTCATGAAGCCCCGGGCCGAACCCGCGCCGCCGGCGGTGTTGCGCGGCGGCCTTCAGCCCGGCGTGACCACCGGACCCTTGAAGGGCGGAAAATGAATCGTGGCTTGAGCCCATGCGCGGCGGGTGATTGATGGATCAGCAGCCGAATAAGGAAAACCCCGGTGATGGTGAGCCATCGCCGCGCGAAGGCCTCTCCATCTGGAGCATCGCCGGAATTGAACTCATCCTGGTGGCTTTCCTGGCCGTCGTGCTGCTCTGGCCGCTGAATTTTGAGCCCCGTGCCGGGCGGCCGATCCTGAGCCTGGACAACCGCCCCATCGCCGCCCTGGCCGGCATGTTCATGCTGTTTCTGCCCATGGGGGCGGTCTGGTGGAAACTCCTCGGCCAGCCTGTGATCGGCGAGTTCTACCCCGCATGGCTGATGCGCCAGCGGGTCATGATGGTGGCGGTCGATCTTGGCCTTTACGTCTTCGCGTTGGAACTGCTCCAGGCATGGGTGCCCGAGCGACAAAGCTCCCTGCTCGATGCACTCGCCGGCCTGATCGGCGCCTTGCTGGGCGCGATTATCGCCGATGCCTTGTTCGGTCGCCAAACGCCATCCCCGCCCGAGGAGTGACACCCGTACATCAGCGCTGAATATCTCGGAGCCAAATGGCTCTCCTGTCCGCCGCCAATGGCGACAATCCCCGCCGCGATCGCCCACCACCCATGCCCGGCCGCGTACTCACGTTCTTCATAACCGCTTGGATGATGCAGACTTGCCGCCCTCCCGGCGATTCGGCGAACGATTGACACGGACTGCAAACTGCGGTCAGATGTGCTGATGGTTGCGTTCCTGGTGGGCCGGGTGAGGTAAGCTTCCCGGAACC
The DNA here is from genome assembly GCA_020831765.1 of Phycisphaeraceae bacterium. Taxonomy (GTDB): domain Bacteria; phylum Planctomycetota; class Phycisphaerae; order Phycisphaerales; family Phycisphaeraceae; genus JAFIFY01. Next base: position 33,393 of record JAFIFY010000020.1, read on the forward strand.
ATACATTGCGGCATGCTTCGGCTTATGTGATGTGAGGTTGTCGTTGCAGAATGCAAGGGTCCGAATGGCAACGGGGCGGACAGTTATGGCGAAGCTGAGCATGCATGACCGTTGGCTTGATGGACTTGATCATGCGCATATTGTCATGCTGATCGCTGAATCGCTGTCGTGCAAATTCATCGAGAGGCCGATGCCGCGATGAGCGAGGTCGAAGCTATCACTTAGGAGAACAACGAACCCGTTGCGTGCATGCCGCGATCTGCATGGAGAGCATGATGGGTCGAAGTTTTCCGAAATGCAAAGGAAATGCCGATGGTAAAAGGAAACGCGAAACACTCAGCCCAAAGTGGTGTGGTGCCGCCGCCGCGCATCGAATACCTGCGAGTTCAGAATTACCGCGCGCTTTGTGATGTGGAGTTCAGGAACATCACTCCGCTGATGGTGCTGCTCGGCCCGAACGGCAGCGGCAAGTCGACCGTGTTTGATGTGTTTAACTTTCTATCGGAATGTTTCCAGCACGGCCTGCGGTATGCCTGGGACCGTCGAGGACGGGCAAGGGAACTCAAGACTCGGGGCCAAGACGGGCCGATCGTAATCGAGATCAAGTATCGCGAGCAGCCCGGCACACCGATTATCACCTATCACCTTTCGATCAATGAGGGGAGTAGGGGGCCGATTGTCATCGAGGAATGGTTACAGTGGCGACGCGGGCAATATGGCAAGCCGTTTCGGTTTCTGGACTACCGCGAAGGCCAGGGCAGCGCAGTTAGCGGAGATATGCCCGATGAACAGGACGAACGAGTGAAAACGCCGCTTCGCTCGGCCGATTTGGTCGCTGTCAACACGCTCGGTCAATTCGCGGAGCATCCTCGGGTGGCGGCGTTGCGTGAGTTCATCACCGGCTGGTACGTCTCTTACCTGAGCATCGAGGACACCCGGGGCCAGCCCGAAGCGGGACCACAGGAACGTTTGAGCAAGACGGGGGACAACCTGCCCAACGTGATTCAATATCTGAAGGAACAGCACCCAGATCGTTTGGACGGAATTTTTAAGACTTTGCGTCAGCGAGTGCCTCGACTGGAAGCGGTCGAGGCCGAGCCGATGCAGGACGGGCGGTTGCTACTGCAGATCAAGGATGCTCCATTCGATCGGCCGGTGATGTCCCGATACATCTCGGACGGCACATTGAAGATGTTGTCGTATCTCGTGGTGCTGATGGATCCCCAGCCGCCGCAGTTCATCGGCATCGAGGAGCCAGAGAATTTCCTGCATCCTCGGTTGCTACCGGAATTGGCCGAGGAATGCCGCGCGGCGTCGGAGCGCTCGCAACTTGTGGTGACAACGCATTCGCCGTTCTTCCTCAACGGCATGAGATCCGACGAGGTTCGGGTGATATACCGTGACGAGAACGGGTACAGCCAGGTCCAGCGGGTATCCGATATCCATGGCATCCGCGAGTTCGTAGAGGCTGGCGCATCGATAGGGCATCTATGGATGGAAGGCCATCTTGGTATCGGCGATCCGTTGGTGAATGCCGGAGGTCCGACAAACAAGGGGAAAAAGTGATGGCGGTGTCACATGTGGAAGTATTGGTAGAGGAGCCGTCAATGGAAGCGGCGCTTCGAAAGTTATTACCGTGTTTGCTGGGTGACATGAGCTTTCAAGTTTACTCACATCAGGGTAAGCTCGACTTGCTGACGCGCCTGCCGGACCGACTGAGAGGATACTCGGCATGGCTGGCCGATGACCATCGGATCGTGGTCGTCGTGGATCGCGATAACGATAATTGTCAGGCGCTGAAGCAGCGCCTGGAACAGATGGCGAACAATGCAGGACTGCGGTCGCGCAGCAACGCTGGCAGTCAGCCGTATCAGGTAGTGAACCGGCTGGCGATTGAGGAACTGGAGGCGTGGTACTTTGGCGATTGGAATGCGGTTCGGGCCGCGTATCCTGGAGTACCCGAGACGATTCCCAACCAAGCAAACTACCGCGATCCCGACGCAATACCGGGGGGTACGTGGGAAGCATTCGAGCGTATCCTGCAACGCGCAGGTTACTTTCAGTCGGGCTTACGGAAGATCGAAGCGGCCCGAGCGGTAGCAAAACACTGGCAACCGCAAAGAAATCGCTCCCGCAGCTTTCAAGTCTTCCGCGACGTATTGCGGGAAATGACTGTCTGATCCCGTGCCCCCCAACAAAGCTCGGGTTGCGGTTGCGATCGTCAAAGTATTTCCCGATCCGAAGCATGTGTTGCCTTGCCGACGGTGGGAGACCCGCCGCCTACAGCTCATCCCGCGCGGCCAATCCGTCGTGTACTTTGATGATGGCTTCGGCGACTTGTTGGATGTGGCCTTCCCGCCAGTGCTGGTTCAGGCCGATGGCGATGCAGCGGCCCAGGGTGTTGAGGGTTTGGGGGAGCATCTGGGGGTGGTATTCGATCGGGCGTCTGGCTTGGGTCCAGGGCCAGCCGGTGGGGTCGCTGGTTCTTTTTTCCATGACGTAGTCCCAGGCGTTGTAGATGTGCCGATCGGGGATTCGTTTATTGAAGATGGTGGCGTTGGGCACGCCTTCGGCGGCCAGGGCTTCGCTGAAGCGGCGGGCGCTGGGGCTGTCCGCGGCGAAGACGGCCCAGGTAATGCCGCAATCGCCGGAGGGATCGTGGCAGGTGCGCGGCGACAGTTTCTCCAGATGCGCGGTGCGCTCGGTGAGCATGTGCCAGTTGGCCCGGGTGCGTTCGAGGATTCCGGGCAGGCGGTCGAATTGGGCCAGGCCCAGGGCAGCGCGAAGCTCGCACATGCGGTAGTTCTCGCCGGCGAAGCTTGGCCAGGTCTGGTCATCGGCCCAGAACTGCATGGCCGAGTCGTGCTTGATCGCCGCGCGTTTGAAAATGTCCTCATCGTCGGTGATCAGGACGCCGCCTTCGCCGGCGGTGATCATCTTGTAATGCTGGAGGCTGAAGGCCCCGGCATGGCCCACTGCGCCCAGGGGCGTGCCATGGTAGGTGCCGCCGTTGGCCTGTGCGACATCTTCGAGCACCTTGAGGTCGTGCCGCGCGGCGATGTCGTTGATGGCGTTCATGTCGGCTGGGCAGCCGCGCATGTGGACGGGGATGATGGCGCGGGTATGCGGGGTGATGGCCTTCTCGACGCTGGCCGGGTCGAGGGTCAGGGATTGATCGATCTCGGCGAGGATGGGAATGGCCCCGACGCTCAGGCATGCCGCGGCGGTGGCGATGTAGGTGTAGCCGGGGATGATGACCTCATCGCCGGTTCCGATGCCCATGCCGACCAGGCCGCAGATCAGCGCGCAGGTGCCCCCGCCGCCGACGGCGAGGGCGTGCCGGCGGCCGGTCCATTCCCGATAGCGGTCCTCCAGCCGGCAGGATTCACTGGTCTGGCGATCATTAAGGAAGCGGAAGATGGTCTTGCGGCGGAGCACGGCGGTGACCGCCTCGATCTCGGGCTCGCCGATATCCAGCACGCCGTGGAGGGTGCCGGGCAGGGGGTCGGTCACGGCGGAGGGGCCGCCATCGATGGCCAGTTGGGTGGTGGTGGTCATGGGGGATTCGCCTTGTTGAGAGTTGCGGTGAGGCATCCTAACAGGCTCGGTGGCCCGGCGCGGATCGGACCATTGGCCGCCGCGCGGAGAACGGGGCGGGGTTCCGGATGGGCTCGAAGTTGCTTCGGGGCGGGGATTGGATAAACTTACCGACCTTTGCCGATCCGGAGCTGGACGGCGGAAGAAGCTGAGAATGATCGCGATCTCCGGCCCCGTCGGGCTTTTACGGGCGGCCGGTGAACTCGCTCCCTGCGAATATGAGGTGATTCATGCCCCGTGTCTGCTCGTTTACCGGTCGTCGGACTTCCTCCGGCAATACGTACACCCATCGCGGCAAGGCCAAGTACCTTGGCGGTGTCGGTACCAAGGTGACGGGCAAGACGCGCCGCCGGTTCCGGCCGAATCTGCGCCGGGTGACGGCGGTGGTGGATGGTGCGGTCCAGCGCGTGACGGTCTCGACCAAGGCAATGAAGATGGGGTTGGTGGTCAAGCCGCTGAAGCGCAAGTTCGTGGTGCGGCAGATGGCCGAGGCGCAGGCCCAGGGGCAGATCGAGGCACAGCAGGCCGGAACATCCGAGAGCTGAAGTCGCCACAGGGTTTTTGATCGGCCCTGGCCCGTGCCGGGAAGCCGGGCCTGGACGCATCCGAGTTACTGACAGGGGTCCGCATGGTAATGCGGCCGCTTGATTACGGTTTTGCGGTGCTCGATTGCGTCCAGGGGCGGGTTTTTCTGGAAAATCGTTGATTTCGGGGCGACATTCATTGACTTCATCGGCTTCCGTGCTATTTTTCTGGGAGTGAAATCGAATCAGGGTCGCTGAGAATTCCGTCGGATCTCGGTCGCGCCACGTGCCGACCCTCCGAACATTCCACTCTTCCAGCCTCCCTCCCCAAGTGTCAGTCTGTAACCGATACGCCGCTGGAACGAGCCCATTGATACGGGTGTAGGCTGTGAATTCAAACACGGATGTTAAATTACAGGTCCAGTCGGCCACGGACATTGTCGAGTTGATCGGCCAGCATGTAACGCTTAAGCGCAAGGGTCGGGAGTTTGTCGGCCTCTGCCCGTTTCATGATGACCGGACGCCTTCGATGTATGTGGTTCCGGACAAGCAGATTTTCCACTGCTTCAGTTGCGGGGCGGGCGGCGATTCGATCACGTTCACCATGCGGCACCTGCGGATGAGCTTCCCCGAGGCGCTGCGATTCCTGGCCGACCGGGCGGGCGTTGAGCTTCCGGCGTGGAAGCCCAGCGGCATGCGGCGACGGGGCGCGGCAAGCGGCGGCGGTGACGGCGGGGGGCAAGAGGATGGGGGGGATTCCGGTTCCGGGGGCGGCGGTTCCGGGGGCGGCAGTTCGGGAGCTGATCGGCAGGCGCTGGTGGAGAGTCACGAGCGCGTGGCCAACTGGTTTCAGAGCCAACTGGCCGATCCCCAGGTCGGCCGGGTGGCCCTCGATTACCTGCGCGAGCGGGGCATCAGCGAAGAGAGCATCAAGGCGTTCCGCATCGGCGTCGCACCCGAGGGGTGGCACAACCTCTGCGAGGTGGCAGCGCGGCGGAACTGGCCTCGAAAGTCGCTGGAGGCCGCCGGACTGGTGATCATCAGCGAGAAAAGCGGGCAGCCGCACGACCGGTTCCGCAATCGACTGATCTTCCCGATCTGCGATGCCGCCGGCCGGCCGATCGCCTTTGGCGGTCGCAAGCTGAACCCGGAAGATGAGCCAAAGTACCTCAACAGCCCCGAGCACCCGCTCTTTGACAAGGGTGCCAATCTCTACGGGCTGCACCTAGCCCGCAAGGCCATGGCGCAGTCGGAGACGGTGGTGGTGGTTGAGGGTTATACGGATGTGATCGCCTGCCACCAGGCGGGCGTGTGCAATGTGGTGGCGACGCTGGGCACAGCGCTCACGCCCCGGCACGCCAAGCTGTTGCAGCGTTACGTCAACCGGGTGATCCTGGTTTTCGATGGCGATGAGGCGGGCCGGAAGGCGACGGACCGGGCCATCGAGCTTTTCCTCAGCGGTACGCTCGATGTGGCGATGACCACGCTGCCCGATGGCCTGGACCCGGCGGACCTGCTGGCCCGGCCGGATGGCGTTGAGCGGTGGAACGAGGCGATGAGTCGCGCCGTGGACAGCCTCGAGGCGCTGCTGGATCGGCTCAAGGGCCGGCTGGCGGGGCAGGAGACGATCTCCGGGCGGCAGCAGGTGGCAGAGGATTTGATCCGCATCCTGGCCGAGGGTGGGCTGGACCGGCTCAACCCGATCCGCCGGGGCATGGTGATCGATCGGATCGGCGGGCTGCTTGGTCTGCCCGGCTCGACGGTGCGGCAGCGTCTTGAAGAGGTGTCGCGCCTGAGTCGTCAGCGGCGAACCATGCGTGAGCAGTTCGAGGGTTCGTCGCATGAAGAGCCGGAGACGGCGATCGAGGATGGTGATGCGGCGGCGCTGCCCCGCTGGCCCAGTCTCGAAGAGCAGCCGACGCATGAAGCGCGGCGGGCGGTTCTGGCCCAGCGGCTGCTGGTCGGGCTGATTCTTCTGGAGCCGGATCGGTTCCACGAACTGCTGCCCGACGGCGTCTCGGTTTTCGAGGCCATCGGCATCGAGGACATGGTCGCCGATGCCAGCCGCGAGGTGTTCAGTCGGCTGCTTCCCGACCTGCTGGAGCATAAGCCGGTCGGTTCCAGCCGGCTTTCGCTGA
>JAFIFY010000001.1 GCA_020831765.1 Phycisphaeraceae bacterium
GCAGGAAGCGGGTCAAAGCGGGCTTGAGTTGAAGAATCGTGTCAGCATCCATGCCGAAGGTCTCCTTGCGGGGGAACTCCCACAAGTTGCCTTCGGACAGGAAGATGCGAAAACTTGAGCTTTTTTAGCGTTGTAGTACTAAAGACGGCAACCTCAACCAGTTCTGTGTACTTCTGCCAGCGCTCATAGCGATGCTTCACTTCGGCAAAACCACACTTCTGAAGAACACGACATGATCCGATATTGTCCGCGGCCGCAAAAGTTTCAACCAGATTCAGGAACGGATACGTGGACAACCCCCATGAAAGTACCACTCTCGCAGCCTGTGTCATCAGGCCCTGTCCCCAGAACTCCTCGGCCAGGACGTAGTGGATGTCCGCAACGCCCGGCTTGATACAAGCAAAATCAATTGCTCCGACCACACGGCTCTCGGAGTCAACACGGATCGCCCACGTGTGATCGTCCGTCGGTCGTGACAGCACCATATCGATAAACCGCACGGCATCGGCGCGCGACTTGTGCGTCTCCCAAGTCACCCATCGCGCCACGTTGGGATTGCTCGCGTATCGAAAAACATCATCCGCATCATCGAGACGGAATGGGCGAAGATGCAGCCGTTGCGTTTCAAGAACGGGTGTCGACATGTTCGCCCTATCAACTTTCGACTCAATCGCCAGTCGCGCCCAGACCGCCCAGGAAAGCGACCAGCTGGCAACACGATTATCCTATCCATCCCGTTCCGGAGCCGGGCGGCACCGGTCAACCGCGAGCGGTTGGCGGTTGGCTAACCCTTTGCACACGGGCTCTCAAAACAGATCTTGTAGCCGTCAGGCTCAGGCACAAAGACTTGGCGCATGCCGTAGTAGGCGGTCGTTGGCGGCTTGAGCTTGAGCCCTCGGCCGGTCAATTCATCATACACGGCATCCGCATCATTACAGACGAAGAAAAACCCGACGCCGCGGCCGCGCCCCTCGGCCGGCCCATCCTCAGCTTCGGCTTGCTGCAGCATGACCGATGCACTGTCCCGCTTGAGTCGGCACCAGAATATTCGGCCGTCCGACTTGGCGTCACCGACCACATCGAAGCCGAGCTGGTCACGGTAGAAAGCGATGGAACGCTCGATATCCGTGACACGCAGCAGTGGCCACAGTTCGTTGACAGTCCCGGATTTCTCAGCAATCGTCATGAGTGACTCCTGTCTTCCGGCCTGACATCAATCGGCTCAGTTGCCGGCCGCCCACAGCCCCGGCCCCCGGGAAGCAAACTCCCCCGGAAGGAAACTCCCGACAGCAACGCAGTCGCCCATCTTCCGGGGGCGCGCGTCGTCGGTCAACCACGGCCTGTGGTCAGGTTGTCCGGGCCGTGAGGCTGTCGAGGAAAATGCTGACATCTTTTTTGGACTGAAGCACGTGAATCTGTGTACTGGGTGGGGCGGCTTGCAGCGTATCGAGCAATCGAGGGCGATTGTCGCGTGGATAGTTCCAGATCCATTTCAGGAACTCCATGTCGAGCCGTTCCGGGCAGCCGGCGGCCATGTCCGGCCGGGTGCGTCCCCTGTACATCACCCGCCGCTTCAGGATGCGAAAGAGGCATAGCGACCGGGGAAGGTCCAGGAAAATCACCGTATCGGCGGTGGCAAGCCGCTGGTCGAGCGTGCCGCCGTAGTTACCATCCATCACCCAGGCATCCTGTTGAAGCTGAAGCGCCACGGTTTGCTTCCACTCATCCTTGGCCGTTTCCTTCCACCCCGCGTGCCAAAACAGGGCATCAAGGTGGATCACGGGCAGACCCAGCCGCTGGCCGATCTGCGTCGCCAGGGTGGACTTGCCCGCACCGCCCGAACCAACGATGAGAATGCGACGCATGGGTGTCATGTGCAAGGCCATCCCAACGTAAACGGCTCAATCTCCAGCCGTGAGCCAGTGATCAGGCAACAACTCTCGAAGACGGACAATGCGATCGCGATCGAGCACGATACGCGCATCCAGGTTATGCGAATCGACTTGAACCATGAACTCGCGGCACCGGCCGCACGGCGACATGATGGCATGGTCCTCGCCAACGGCAACGATTATCTCGATCCGCGTCTCGCGGCCTTTGATCATCTCCGCGATGGCCGCGTGCTCGGCGCAGAATCCCAAGCCACAACTCACGTGGACACAGACGCCCGTGTAGGTATTGCCGGTAGATGTGCGAAGCGCGGCCGCGACCGTGGCCGCGCACATGTCCGGCCGGGAAAGCCGTATCTTCCCGAGTAGCGGGATCGCCAAATCAACAAGTTCCTGGGCTTCTCGAATCATGAATCAATACCGTAAGTCTCTCAATTACCGGCCGCCCGGACCCCGGACCCCGGACCCGGAACCCGGCCCCCGATCCCCGGTAGCGGGCTCCCGACCGGCAAGTCTACGATTCATGGCGCGGGTCGCAGATCAGGTGCGGCTGGGGGGGGGCAGGGTCGTTTGCCATTCCTGTTCCAGGATGCCGAATAAAACCAGATCTTCGCACTTGCCCCACTTTTGTACATGCTGTCGCCGTCGCCCCTCATATCGCATGCCGAGTTTCTCCATGACACGCCCGGATGCGGGATTACGCGCGATGTGACAGGCGTGAATACGTATAAGTCCCAGTTCCTTGAATCCGAAGCGCAGGATGGCCTGTCCCGCCTCGGTGCAGTATCCCTGATTCCAACATGAGGTGGCGATCCAATAGCCGAGTTCAGCCTGATGGCCCTTGATCATGTCGGTGAGGCCGATCGCGCCGATCAGGGAACCGTCGGGCTTCCTCGTGACCGCGAACGTGATGCCCTGATCATTGGCGAACCAATCAGCGTGTTTGGCGATCCATTGTTCAGCCATGCCATCGGCATAGGGATGCGGGATATTGAGTGTGGTGTCCGCGATCGCACGGTCTCCAGCCAATCGTTGAACATCCGCCGCGTCCCCCAATGTGAAGGGACGTAGCACCAGACGCTCGGTTTGGATCGTTGGGATACGCTTCATGAGTTTGCAGCCAATGAAAAAGGCCCAGCGGCCCGCGAAGGCGGGCATCCCGCCGGCAACACGATACTTCATCCATGATCCGGGGCCGGGTTTCATCGGTCAATCGCGGCCGGTGGTTATGCGACGCCGGTCGGCAGCCGTGATGAATCGACCTCAATCCAGTAAATCTCGCGGGCCGCGACAACCACGAACGGATGCTCGATCGGTTTCACATCGCCAATCGTCCAGGCGAGCCAGCCCGGTTCCCATGGCGAACAAGCTGCTTCAGCCAACTCCGGCGTCCAGTCGCCAACTGAGCCAATGCTTACGACCGCAACAGCCAGCCCATCCGCATCACACTCGCCTGGCTTGAGTCTGCGTCCATTCTCCACGATGAGAAGATTGTTCAACGGAAGAACCGGCGGCGTCCACCGGCGAACCTCAATGGTTTTCTCCCCTGTGGCAATCTTACCTCCCCATGGCCGGACCACCGAGAGAGCTTGAAGTGTCTTTGTTCGCATAACGCGAATCGGTTCAGTCGGCAGGTGCCCACGGTCCATCCTGACTCCGTGAACGGGCTCCCGGCCCGGGGTCAGGCCCTTTGGGTGGGTGTGCCGAATGTCAGTTGGTTGCCATCCGGATCACGGGCGATGAAGTCACGCATCCCGTAATCGTAGTCCCTGGGCTGGCCATCCGTGACCGCGCCGCGCTCGGTGATCTCCGCAAAATAGCGGTCCACCTCATCACAGAAAAAGTAAACAGCACCGGTACCGGGTGCGCCGGTGTTCGGATTGCCGTGTGCCGAAAGATGCAGACAGCAGTCGTCGCGCTTGATGCCGGCATATTGGCCGAAGCGGAAGTCCTCACTGAACCCGAGCACTTCGATGAAGAATCGAAGCGATGCATCAAGATCGCTCACCGGAAAGACGGTTGCGGCACTGTTGATCTTCATGATCATCCTCCTGCGGATGGCTCAGTCACCGGTCGTCCGCGAGCCCCGGAAGCGGGCTGCCAACCGGCAACGCCATTGCCTGACTATCTTCCGGGGCCGGGCGTCGCCGGTCAACTGTGGGGGATCGTCAGCGCTTCGACTCGGCCTGATGGATGCGATACTTAAGCCCTCGCCGGGCTCCGTACCCGGGTGGCAGGTCGAACGCTTCGATGAGGATGCCGCCGTTGGACTCGATGACTCGCCGCGAGGCGGTATTGTCAGGATCGGTGGTGATTTCGACGAACGCAAGACCAACGGCCCAAGATTCGGGCAGGATATCCCGAAGCGCCTGCGTGGCGATCCCTTGCCTGCGCTTCCAAGGCACGACGGCAAACCCGATGTGCCCCAGACAGTGTGGCGGAAGATCGGTGGTGCCGGGCTGCCAGCGAACGCCGATGGTCCCGCAGAACTCGGTGTCCCACATCCAGCGACGAAAGCTCGGGATGCGTTTCACCCTCGTCCCATCAGGAAGCTCGACCATCGGCCCCCTGGCTTGCCGGTCTTCGAGTCCGGCGAGAAACGCGGCCGGGTCGGATTCGATTCGCTTCAAATCGTCTTCAGCCGCGACAGCGCCGCGGACATTGTCGGGCGTCCAGCCCCGGCGAAGGGCCGCGACGTAACTCTCAAGATGTTGATGATCCGGCCGCACTAATTGCATATAGATCCCCACTACTGTCCCAACATTAGTCGAATAATGACAACTGTTTATGAGACTGGCTGATCTCGGTTGGGTGGCTTTGGGCGGAAAAAGCCTCCAAAAGCGGGACTTTTTCAAACAAGGAGACGCTCAGAACCTGCAACATGGTGT
>JAFIFY010000030.1 GCA_020831765.1 Phycisphaeraceae bacterium
CCCATCAGCCAGCTCAAGAGCCGGATGCGACAGGCAATGTGGCGAGAAGCGATCGAGGATGTGGTGAAAGTCAGTCACGAACGGCCCGTCATACGACGTCTGGAAAAACTCATGGCGGCGTGAAATCGGTCAGTTTGAGAACCTTACTCTTCCGCCATTCCTGAGAAAGCGGGGATGGAAGGTCAAGATTCTGGACCGCGAGCGGCTCGAGGAGCCTCACGTGACGATTTGTTTCAAGACGACGAAGTGGCGGTTCAGCTTGCGCCAGGTCGGCTTTTTGGATGATTCGCCGGATCCTTCGCCGATTCCTCAAGACATCATGGCGATGGTCCAGTCGGCACACGACGTCTTGGTGGCTGAATGGGACAAGCGGTATCCGGAGAACCCCGTCCCGGGCACCGGAAAAGAAAGTGATGAAGATGATTGACAATGCGGTTCGACGCACGTTTCTGTTTGGCGGCAAGGCGCATCGGCCTGAGCGTTTTCGCGCGCTCAAGGCCAGTCGAGTGCGAAAGCCTGAGCTTCACGATGTACTCCGAAGCAGTAGGAAGACTGACCTCTGGATACTCTACAGCCAGCAAGCGGCGCTGGACATCTTGTCACATGTTGAGTGGCGGAACCGTCCTGCTTGTGGGGCCGCACTTCTTTTGGATGATGTGCGCGCTTCGGTTCTTGAAGCATTGGAAGGCTGCTTCTCGCAAGTGGCTTTCTCAGGTTCTCGCGGCGCTGTCCTTTCGCCGGAAGAACTGAGCGACGCGATGATCGCGGATCATCGCGGAGATCTTGCGATTATGGGAGTAATGGATGATCAGAGTCGTACTCTGACGCTCTGGCGAGGCGATATGTCAAAACTTGTCGTCCCCTTTAGCGCATTTGACAACACGTCAGACGTCGAGAAGCCGGACTTTGATAGGTTTTCCATTGTCGACCACGGCCAGACCATTCGGTTTGGTGAATACGAAGCCGCATTCGACTCGCTTCTTTATGATTACGATCCGGACTTTCGGCGGGAACTGAAAAAGAAGAGGCGGAAGAGCGATCAAAGCTTTGGAGCTTCACTACGTAGGCTTCGGAAGCAACGTAGACTTTCTCGGGACAGTTTCCCACCTCTTACAGCCAAGACCATTGCTCGTATTGAGCGGGGAGAGGTGTCAACGCCTCGTGGGAAGACACTCGCCACAATCGCTGAACGTCTGGGCGTTGAACCAGAGGAAATCGAAGGTTTCTGATTGGTCCGGCAAGTCGTCTCCTCGCGGTTGGTGAGCCGTCGCATCGGCTGACCAAATGACTTGTTGCGCCCATTTCGCAGCGATCGGCAACCAGAACATTCGGCGTGAATCCCCTCCACCCAAACCGCTTTCAGACTCACGACCGGGCCTTCGCGGCACCAGGCGCAGGCCAGACCAGCGCGACCGGCGGTTCCACCAGTGGCTGGTGTATGACAACCGTCCTCGCCAGTTCCCGGCCGCCGGGCAAAGCAGAAGCAGATGGAAGCACGACGAACGAGTTGCATACACCACCGATGAAGTCCAGGGCGCCGCCCGCTGGTGCTCGAAAGCGCGGCAGGCGCACAACCAGCACCCCGGTTCAATCCGCCGGGCCACCCGGCGGACTGATCCACAGACCAACATGAGTATTCCCACGCAACGATGCTGCACTGAAGCCTCGATGGCATGGCCACGCCGCTACACCGGTGCTTCGATGCAAGGCCGGCGATCACCGATGACCTTAACAGCGATGGCCAGCGCACGGTAGCCGACGTCGCCACAACGATGGCGGCGGCAACTCCGGCCTCCAGTTCATCGAGACCAGGTCATCGCGGCTGATCGGATGGGCTGATATGCTTGTGCCCCGATGGCCGGAATGATACGCCGCCAATGTGCCGCCGGGTGGGTGGTTTGCGCACCCGGCCGGCCCGCCGCCCGGGTGGGTACCGTAAACACAAGACCTTGAATCCACTGGAGTTCGAATACCGATGCGAGAAATGTCAACCGATGTGCTCATCGCCGGGGGCGGCGTGGGTGGTGTGGCCGCGGCGCTGGCGGCGACGGCTGGGGGCCGCCGCGTGATCATGACCGAGCCGTTGCCGTGGCTGGGCGGCCAGTTGACCAGTCAGGCGGTGCCGCCGGATGAGAATCGCTACATCGAAAATGGCGGCGGAACCCGTCGCTATCTGGCCTTCCGCGAGGGTGTGCGCCGCTACTACCGCGAGGTGTATCCGCTCAAGGGCAGCGCCATGCGGGCCGCCGCGCTCAATCCCGGCGGTGGTTATGTCTCTGCCCTCTGCCATGAGCCGCGCATCGCCCTGCATGTCATGGAGCACATGCTCGCCCCGGCGCGGTCCAGCGGACGCATCCGTATCCTGCACGATCTGGTCCCCATCGCCGCCGACACCGAGGGCGATCAGGTTCGTTCGGTCACCTTCCGCAACACGCGGACGGGCGAGGAAATTCTCATCGCCGCGCGGTACTTCATCGATGCCACCGAGCTGGGCGATCTGCTGCCGCTGGCCAATGTCGAGTATGTCACCGGGGCCGAATCCAAGCGTGACACCGGCGAACCGCACGCCGTCGACGGCCCGGCCGAGCCCGACAACAACCAGGCCATCACCTGGTGCTTCCCCATGGCCTATGACCCGGCCCCGGGCGCTGACCACACCATCGACAAGCCGGCGATGTACGACCACTGGAATACTTACGAGCCGCAATTGGATCGCCCCTGGCCGGGGACGATGCTCTCATGGGTTGACTGCGATCCGCAGACTTGCGATTTCCGGCAGAGCGTGCTCTTTCCCAGCGAAGTGGACAAGGCAAAGCCGCTTAACGATATCCCCGTCCAGCCCCGTTGGACCTACCGCCGCATCACCCGGGCATCGCTGTATGAAGGCGATGCCATCCCCCACGATGTCACGCTGGTCAACTGGCCGCACAACGATTACTTCTCCCTCAACTTCATCGATCAGCCCCAGGCCGTGGTCGATCGGGCGATGTACGAATCGCGCCAGCTCTCCTTGAGCCTGCTCTACTGGATGCAGACCGAAGCGCCCAACTTCACCACCGGCGGCACCGGATATCCGGGCCTTTACCTGGTTCCGGAAATCTCGGGCACCGATGATGGCCTGGCCATGGCGCCCTATATCCGCGAATCCCGCCGCATCCAGGCACTCTTCACCGTCACCGAGAATCACGTGGGCACCTTCGCCCGGTGCGGCGAGAACCCGATGTGGGCCGACAAGAGCAAGCCCGGCTACCACGAGAAGAACTGGCCCCGCGCTGAACACTTCCACGATTCGGTCGGCATCGGCTGCTACCGGATCGACCTGCACATGTCCACCGGCAACAACAACTACATCGATATCTCCTCGCTCCACTTCCAGATCCCGCTGGGCTCGCTCATCCCCCGGCGCGTGCGCAACCTGCTGGCCGGCTGCAAGAATCTGGGCGTCACCCACCTGAGCAACGGCTGCTATCGGCTGCATCCCGTGGAATGGAACATCGGCGAATCGGCCGGCCACCTGGCCGCGTGGTGCCTGAACCACGGCCACACCCCCCACGAGGTCCACGAATCCACCGAATTGCTGGCCGCGTTCCAGAACCACCTGGTCAACGAAGGCATCCCGCTGCGCTGGTTCAATACCTACCCGATCTGATTCCCGTCGGCTGGGAAGAACCGACCACGCGGCCTGCAGTGGTGGCCTTCGGGCATGACGACTATTCTGTTTGCCTCACCTTGGGCAACGAACGGGAACCGACATGCCGACCAGGGTCACGACCGAGCGCTGTGCATTGATTCGGGCAAAAGTAAGCCTGCCTGCGGACAGCGCCGCCGGGAGGACGGCGCTGGCGCTGTACGAGCGATTCCGCAAGAATCCTGAATCAATTGTGCTGACGGAGGCCGCGCGATGACCAACACCCCCGAAAACTTGCCGGACAAGGCCACCCCGCCGCCCGGTGGCCAACTGCTCATCTACCACGATGGCGCAACCCGCCTGCAAGTTCGCCTGGACGGCCAGACGGTCTGGTTGACCCAGGCGGCGATTGCCGACCTTTACCAGACCACGCCTCAGAACATAACCCAGCACATCAAGTCCATTTATAACGAAGGCGAGCTGGCCCCCGAGGCAACTTGTAAGGATTACTTACAAGTTCGTGACGAGGCTGGCCGTCAGGTCCACCGCACCCTGAAACACTACTCGCTCGACGTCATCCTCGCCGTCGGCTATCGCGTCCGCTCCGCCCGAGGCACCACCTTCCGACAATGGGCCACTGCCCGGCTGACGGAACTGCTGGCCAAGGGCTTCACCATGGACGATGAGCGCATCAAGGCCGGCTGCACTCTCGGGGCCGACTACTTCGATGAACTACTCGAACGCATCCGCGATATCCGCGCCAGCGAACGGCTGTTCTACCAGAAGATTACCGATATCTTCGCCACCAGCATTGACTACGACAAAGACCACCCCACCGCCCGGGATTTCTTTGCGACCGTGCAGAACAAGCTGCATTTCGCCGTTCATGGCCACACGGCCGCCGAGATCGTCGCCAAACGCGCCGACCCCGATAAGCCCAACATGGGCTTGACCTCATGGAAGTACGCGCCAGTCGGCCCCATCCGCAAAGGCGATATCGCCATTGCGAAAAACTACCTGTTTCAGGACGAGATCACCGAATTGAACCGCATCGTCACGATGTATCTGGACTATGCCGAAGATCAGGCCAGGCGCGGCCGACCGATGCACATGTCCGACTGGATTCAGCGGCTCGACGCCTTCCTTCAATTCAACGAACGCGATATCCTCACCCATACGGGCAAGGTGACCGCCGAAGTCGCCCGCCGCATCGCGTCCGAAGCCTTCGACCAATATGACGTCCGCCGGCGAGAACTCGATGCCCGGCAAGATTCGGACTTCGACCGCGCCGTGAATCGCATCACGAAGCCGCCAAAGCCCGGCGATGAATCTGAAGGCGGCGGCTCGTAACCAGCCTTGCTCTCCACCTCCGCCGCGCAATGCCTGAGCCGGGTTGTACCACTATGGAGGATGCCGTTTGGTGGCGCGCGAATAACCAAGCGATGAAACTGAGCTGCTCCCCAAAAACTGGGTACGCTGTTGAGGTGGATTCGGCATCCCGATCGAAGGAGTCGAATCATGGCAACCAGCGCTGGCAAGCGTCGGCGATTCTCGGCCCAGTTCATGGCCGGGGTGGCCGTCGAGGCGGTCCGAGAGCGTTAGACCATCGCGCCCGATTGGCCAGCCAGTACCACGCCGATCACAACCAAATCAGCGAGTGGAGGAACCAATTGCTGCAAGGCGCGGGCGCCCCGATCAGCATGGATGCCCGCGGGGGGCGTTGAATCGCACCGCGCTCCCGAGTCGTATGACGCGGCCATCACCTATGCCGCCGCGGCTTCAGCTTCCGCCGCAAGCTCGATCGCTGACTCGGACACCGGCATGATGCACTGCTTGTGCAGCCGCTTGACCGTGATGACCAGCAGCATGGACACCAGCAGCGAGCCGGCGCAGATGTAGTAGGCGATCGTTGCGGCGTTGGCCGGGTTCTTGTCGTAAAGAAAGCCGAAGAGCGTCGGGGCGACCAATCCGGCGGTGGCCCAGCCGGTGAGCACCAGGCCGTGGAGCGCGGACATGCGCTTGGGGCCAAAGAGATCGCTGATCAGCGAAGGAATGGTGCCGAAGCCGCCGCCGTAGGAAGCGATGACATAGCAGATCAGAATGCCGAAGATCACCGGTGAGCTGACGTGCGGCATCACCAGGTACGCCACCGCCGCGCTGCCCAGCAGGATGATGAAGACGTTCACCCGGCCGATGATGTCCGAAAGCCAGGCCCAGAAGAGGCGGCCGATGCTGTTGCCGATCGAGGCGATCGCGATCAGCGTCGCACCCGCGGCGGCCAGCGCGGCGGCGCTCAGCGTCGGATTGGCCGCGCTTGTGACATCCTGCATCAGCGGCGAAAGCAGGCTGATGATCCCCAGGCCTGCAAGGCTGTAGGTAAAGGTCGTCAGCCACAGCCGGACCCGCAGGTTCATCCGGTGCTGGTAGGTATCGGCCACCGTCGCCTTGTGCCCGTTGGTCACCGCCGCGTGCGGGCTGAAGATGAATCGACAGGCAACGGCCATGATGGCGCCGTAGACGCAGGCGATGAGCAGATAAGCGCCCGCCACGTTGCCCGAGGCGACCCACATGGCAAAAGGAGCGAACACCATGCTCATGAACAACGCACCCATGCCAAAGCCCATCACGATCATGCCCGTGGCAAAGCCCTTCTTGTCCGCATACCAGCCGGCGACCGTCGAAACCGCCGTGACATAACCCGTGCCCAAACCGATGCCGCCGATCAGGCCGTAGCCCAGGGCCAGGATCACGAAGCTGACCCAACTGACCACCGGCGAACTGACATCGCCGATGATCCCTGATCCCAGGAAAAGCCCCAGGGCCGCAAGCAGATAACCACAGACGAAGAACTTGGCCGAGCGGATCATCAGCCGGCGGCCGCCGAGCTTTGAGACCAGCGGACCGGTATAAAGCGCCGAGAACCCCAGCCCCGCCACCGCCAGGCTGAAGACCAGCGAGATCTGGGCGTTGCTCCAGTGGTAGGCCTCCTGCAGCGGCCGGGTGAAAAAGCTCCAGGCATACACCGAGCCAAGACTGGCCATGAGCACCACACCGGCCACAAGAATGAGGCGACGGTCCAGCGGTTTATCGGGAAGCGGTTCGTTGAACGGGTTGTCGTGTTGGGTCATGGGAGATTCGCGATAAGTGGATGGATTTATGGCTGATTGAGTGTGCGGGATGGTTGACGGGCTTACGGATGGGCTCGGCTGATTCAAGGGCGCCAATAAAAAGTATTTTTATCAGGTATTCCGCCCCGATCCTGATCCAAACAATATAGCATGTCGATGGTGCCATGCCAACAGGACATCGCAAACCTCAAGCCTCAAAAAAGACCGAATATGCAGGCGTTTTCACCGATCGCCGCGCCAGCGGACTCGGGCCGTGACATACAACAACTGCTGCCTCCCCTTTCGCGTATTTCGCGTGTTTCGTCGTTCAACAACTGCTTTGGTCTAACGTGCGGCAACCCAAGGCCGGGTGCGATGCACTGACGACGTGCCAGGGCGGACGGACGCCACCGCCAAGCGCTGAGCCAAACCCACCCCGCCCCGCGCGGCCATGTGCGGCCATGGCCACCACCAAGAACACGAAGACCACGAAGGGATCGTCGTTGGCGGCAGAGCGTGGAAAGGGGAAGAACCGATCCCTCGACTCTCGCCTCTCTACTTTCTATTCCCCCTTCGCGCTCTTCGCGCTCTTCGTGGTGATCGGCCAACGGTTCCCGCCATCAGGGTTCGTGGAGGACTCACACCTCCAAGTCACGGGTCATGTCCGGCACACGAAGCTGTTTCGGACCATCCGGTGTGCCAAGGGGCTCGGCCCGCTTTGGTTATAATCTCAGTTTTCGTGCGGTTGGCGGTACTGGTTTTGAGGTTAGGTTCCGGCTATTTGGAAGGAGCTGGGCATGGATGCCTTTGAGATTCGTGGCGGCAAGCGGCTGCGTGGCACGGTTCGGATCAACGGCGCCAAGAACGCCGCGCTGCCCCTGATGGCGGCGGCGATTCTTACCGACCAGCCGGTGGTGCTGGGCGATGTTCCCGAGCTTTCGGATATCCGCAATATGGCGCGGCTGCTGAAGGTGATGGGCATCGATGCCAAACGCAACGAATCGCGTGGGCTTCGCCTGCATGCCGAGGATGCCTCGCCGTGCGAAGCGCCCTATGACATTGTGCGGACCATGCGGGCGAGCATCTGTGTGCTGGGGCCGACGCTGGCCCGGCGCGGCCGCGCTCGGGTCTCCATGCCCGGCGGATGCAACATCGGCGACCGGCCGGTGGACCTCCACCTGCGGGGCCTGGCAGCGCTGGGCGCCCAGATCGAACTCGAAGCCGGGTACATCGTCGCCACCGCCAAACGGCTCAAGGGAGCGCGCATCTTCCTGGGCGGGCCCAACGGCTCCACCGTCCTGGGCACCTGCAACATCATGAGCGCCGCCACGCTTGCCGAGGGCGAAACGATCATCGAAAGCGCCGCCTGCGAGCCGGAGGTGGTCGATCTGGCCAACCTGCTGATCCGCATGGGCGCGCATATCGAGGGCGCCGGCGGGCCACGCATCCGCATCGAAGGCGTCGATGCACTGGGCGGGGCCGAACACGCCCTGATCCCCGATCGCATCGAGGCGGGCACCTATCTCATCGCCGCGGGCATCACCAACGGTGAGGTGACGCTGGAGAACTTCCCGCTCGATGGGCTGACCGCCGTGCTCGACCGGTTGGACGAAGTCGGCGTCCGGGTGGAGCCGGTCGATGGCAAGCCACCGGCCGATGGGATGCACGCCTCGGTGCGGGTCGCCAGCGATCGCCGGCTGCAACCCGTTCAAGTGGTCACCCAGCCGTTTCCCGGTTTTCCCACCGATCTGCAAGCGCAGATCATGGCCCTGCTCTGCCTGGCCGATGGCAACTCGATCATCATCGAGAAGATTTATCCCGATCGCTTCCTGCACGTGGCCGAGCTGCTGCGCATGGGCGCCCGCTGCATCCGCAACGGGCCGACGGTACTGGTCAGCGGTGTGAGCCAGCTTGAAGGCGCGCCGGTCATGGCCAGCGATCTTCGCGCTTCGGCGGGGCTGGTGCTGGCCGGACTGGCCGCACGTGGCACCACGATCGTCAACCGCGTCTACCACCTCGATCGCGGGTACGAGACGATGGAACGCACGCTCCAGCAGCTTGGCGCTGATATCCAGCGGATCGATGTCCAGGCGACTTGAAGTCCGCCGCCACAGGGCAACGATCCACATCCGATCCATCCCGGCCCAGACGCGGTGGCCCGGCCGCCGCCCCCCGCTTCAGGCCAGAACCACCTTGCCCGTGCCTTCCGTGATCCGGCCCAATTGAATCACCTCCTGGCCCGCGCGGCTGAGTTGATCGGTGATGCTGTCGGCAAAGTGCGGCCGCACAACCAGCACATAGCCGATGCCCATGTTGAACACCCGGAACATCTCCTCATCACTCACCCCGCCCTTCTTCTGAAGGAAGCGGAACACCGGTGGAATCTTCCAGGACTTGAGGCTCAGCCGCGCATCGACGTTCTCCGGCAGGCAGCGATTGACGTTGCCGGGCAGACCGCCGCCGGTGATGTGGGCCATGCCCAGCACCGGACGCTTCACGCGATACCGATAGAGCACGTTGACCACGGGGCGGACATAGATTCGCGTCGGCTCCAGCAGCACGCGCCCCAGCGGCTGGTCGCTCTCGAGCTCGGCATACACCTTGCCGTAATCGAGCTTGGCCTTCTCGACGATCGCGCGCACCAGGCTGTAGCCATTGGAATGAATCCCGGAACTGGCCAGCCCCAGCACGATGTCGCCCGTCGATATCTCGCTGCCATCGATCAGCCGGTTCAGCTCCGCCACGCCCACGGCGAACCCGGCCAGGTCGAAGTCATCCTCGGCATAGACATCCGGCATCTCCGCCGTCTCACCACCCAGAAGCGCACAATTGGCCAGGCGGCAGCCATCGGCCACGCCCTTGACGATCTGCTCGATGCGCTGCGGGATCACCTTGTTGATGCCGATGTAATCCAGAAAGAACAGCGGCTCAGCGCCCTGCACGATCATGTCGTTGACGTTCATCGCCACGCAGTCCTGCCCGACCGTGTCATAAACGCCCAGCCGCGCTGCCAGCACCACCTTCGTGCCCACGCCATCGGTGCAGGAGACCAGGACCGGATCGCGATAGTTCCGCTTGAAGAGCCGCTCGTTGTAGTCCAGCCGGAAGCAGCCGGCAAAGGCGCCGTACTTGCCCAGCACCCGCGGCCCGAAGGTGCTCTGCACATGGTCCTTGATGCGGCGAACGGCCTCATCGCCGGCTTCGATATCCACGCCCGAGCCGGCATAGGTCAGCCCATCCGGAGCGGGGTCGGCGGCGCGGCGGGCTTTGGGCAGGCCGGCGCGGCGGCCGGCGGAGCGACGTGAGGGACGGGATGGCTTCATGGATCGACAAGTTTACCGCCGGCAACGCGGCGGGCCAAAGCCGGGCGTGATCGTCGAGGCGATCGGCGCCCACGCTGAGGAGATGATCAGCCCTTGGCGGCCGGCTCGCTGGATGCATTCGCCGAGGCGACCGGGCGGCGGTAGATCATCCAGAGATTCCGCATGTAGATCATCCATCCGGCCGATTGGCCCAGCACGCCGACAATATCCCGCCGCCAGGAGAAATAGATCAGCAGCATGGTCGCCCCGGTGAGACTCATCCACCAGAACGTGGCCGGCACCACCGATTGCCGCGCCTTCTCGCTGACCAGCCACTGCACCAGCATGCGGCCGGTAAAGAGAATCTGCCCGGTCAGCCCGACGCTTACCCAGAGCACGCCGCCCCAACTGGAGATGTTGAGCACCAGGAGCACCCAATACCGCTGCCTGCGCTCGGCCTTGCGCCGCTGGACCATCTCCATGAACGCCCGGGCATCGACCCATCGTTCACCATCGCGGTGATCGATCCGCACCTCGACGCCATCCTCGCCGGTGCGCAGTTCCAGTTGTTCCAGTCGCGTATTGAGGCGCAGCGGCAGCCACTGGTCGCCGGCCTCATCGCGCTGGGCCGATTCGCGCGCCAATCCACTGGCCGCGGCCAGCGCCAGGGCGATGCTGGTCGCCAGCCAGATGCCCAGCAGGATCAGCACATGGCGCAGCGCTTTTTTGCGCTTGGTGCCGCGCGGCAAGGGCCGGCCCAATTCCATCTCAGGATCACTCAAGGCTGCTCTCCAGCCGTTGGCCGCCGCGCATCGCCGGCCACACGCTCGGCCCGGGTATCACGAAACCGGCGAAGCATCCAACGCACCGCCAGCACGTCATACAGCCCCACCGCCGCGCGATCCAGCATGCCGTACTTCGCCGTTCCGTGCAGCCGCGCCCGGTGATTGACCGACACCTCGACGATCTTCGCCCCCAACAGCCGGCAGTAGGCCGGAATGTAGCGGTGCATGCCCATGAACTGAAGCGGAATCCGCCGGGCAATGTCGGCCCGGATCACCCGCAGCGTACAGCCGGTATCGCGGATCGGGTCTTTGAGCAGTGTCCGCCGGAAGGCGCGGCCGACGGCTGTGGTCAGCTTGCGCTTGAGCCCCTCGACCCGCTTCTGGCTCCGATCGCCCTGAACCATGTCCGCCTCGCCCCGCTGAACCATGCGGATCATCGGCGGCAGATCGGCCGGATCGTTCTGCAAGTCGCCATCGAGCATCGCCACCACCGGCGCCCGCGCCGCCGCGATCCCGGCGAACATCGCCGCCGACTGCCCCTGCCGCCGCTCCCGCCGAAGCACCACCAGCCAGGAAAACCGGCCAGCCGCCTCGGCCAGCCGCCCAGGCGTGCCATCATCCGACCCATCATCCACCACAATCACCTCCCCCCGCATGCCCCCATCGAAAATCGCCGCCCGAAGCTCGTCGAGCAACGGCATGATGTTGTCCTCTTCATTAAGGACCGGAACGACAATCGAAACTTCAGGCCCGAGGGCCACGGTCGCGGTGGACATGGTCACATGGTAACGAGGGCCGGGGCGGGGGAGGCTTGCGCCGCTCGCCCACTGTCACCTTTTTGGGGGGTCCAGGGAGTCGCGCTGGGACCAAATCGCTGATCGCCGCCTGGAAATGGCCCCATCGCCGCCTGGCACAACGACCATTCTCACTGCGCCTCCCGCTCATCAACAATCGCGATGATCATGGTCGCCAGGGTGTACGCCTTCCAGTAGGGGTCTTCGATTTGCCTGAAGGTGGCCAGCGCTTCGAGCGTCATTCGTGCATCGTGCTGAAGCGTTCCGACAATCCGTCGCGCTTCCAATCTCTGCTCAGGGTCGTGAATCTCGCCAGAGAGTGCCTTCGCTTCAGAGAAGCGTGCGCGGGCCTCCTCGATCTCGCCTGCTTTGGCCTGTTCCAGCGCCAGTTCACTGAGTGCGCGCACCCGAGTATGCGAATCTTCAATCTCTCGGGCTGTTTTCAACGCATCGCCGAAGAACCCCGCTTTCGCCTGGGAGCTGCTGACAAACATAAGTGCCGACATCCTTTCCTCCGCATCATCAATCCGCCGTGCAATCGCCAAAGCCTCCGCAAAAGTTCTTCTGGCTGCGGCCTCGTCACCCAGTTTCGCCTGAAACTCCGCCACCGCGGTCAGTGCGCCACGCTTATATCGATCGCATTCAATTCGGCCACAGGCATCCAGCGCCTCTGCGACCACGGTCCTGGCGGTCGCAATCTGATCGGCCTCTTTCAGTCGACTCGCAACGGCCAGCAATCCACCTGTCTTGTAAAACTCAACTTGAATTCGGCGAGCCGTCGCCAGCGCTTGAGGATGCAAGCCGGCACTCGCCTTTGAATACGAAATATATCCCAGCGCCTTCGCTTTATCTCGAGCGCTCTGAATCCGATCGGCCGTTCGAAGAGCCTCGCCAAAAAGGCCGAACATGGCCTGCGAGATCGCCAAGCTCAGCCGGTCGGTGTCGAACACCACATCGTTTTGAGCAAACTCAAAGGTGCTTACGACCTCGGTCAATCCAGATCCATTCACCGTGTCACCCAGTTCTTCATTTCTCCGGGCAGCAGTTCGGATAACAATGAGTTTCTCATGACTGAATTCAATGTCCGGAACCATCGCAGCAATTTCGGTCAGCGTGACGCGTGCCGCCTCTGGATTGCCCGCCTTCATCTGCCCGGCAGCCAGATCGGGCAAAGCCCAGGCTCGAAAAAACTGGCAATCGATATCTCGAGTGGTTCTGATGGCATCGTCATACAGCCCGACCCGATTCTGGTTCCACGCCAGGGAAACCAGGACCGAATCCCTCGTGCTTCGGTCCTCAATCTTGAGAGCCAGATTTCTGGCTTCGGCAAACAGCAACCGGGCGGTATCAGCGTCTCCCGTTCGCATTCTTCCCATCCCGACATCGCCGAGACCTCTAACCTTGTCCTCCGGATCGTTGATGGCTCGCGCTGTTGCCAACGCTTCCTCAAATGAGGCATGGACCTTGGGAATATCGCCAAGCTTGGACTGCGATAAGGCCACCGAGCACAACACAAACACTCTTTTGTGGGCTGGCTCAACACTCCGAGCCGTCACCAGGGCTTCTTCCACCACCGCAGACAGGAACTTCGCCTCCTCCTCAACGGAATCGGATCGCTCATCAGCCGCCCCGAAGCTGAATGAAGCAGCCGCAAGAATCATCAGTAACGAGCCGACCGAAATCTTGGTATCAACTGAAAACCGCGGATTTCTCATGCCATTTCCTCGCGAAAAGGACCAGATGAATCATGCATTCACGCCAAAAGCCTGAAGGACAGCATGCGGCTCACGCCAGATCGACGCTGCTCGGACACTGCATTGTACAGCGCAATTTATGGTTCCAGCACGATTCGAACTCACCGGATGCCTGGTTCATGTCCGCTGCCCGTGAGCACTTTCCTCATCAGCAATGATGAGGCCCCATTTAGACCTGCCGGGCGGATTGGGCTTGCCGTGGGGATCAGAGGCGCGGGGGCCAAGCCCGTGGCGATGGATGCCGGGTTATTCCGTGGCGGAGGCGAGGGCGCTGGGTGGCGGGGTTGGGGATCGGGCCGGGGCGGGTTGGCGGGCGAGAAGCGCGGCTTTGAGTCGCTCGGCGAATGCGCTGACGATCAGGTAGAGGCAGGGAATCACGAACAGCGTCAGCAGCATGGAGACGAGCAGGCCACCGATGACGCACAGGGCCAGGGGCCGCATGATCTCAGCGCCCGAGCCCAGACCCAGGGCGAGCGGCGTCATGCCCAGCACCGTGGTGCTCGTGGTCATGAGGATGGGGCGCAGGCGGATCGAGCCGGCGCTGACCACCGCCGCGCCACGTTCTTCCTGGGTCGGGATCGGCACCGGCGATGTTAACGAACTCGTCACCACAGCGGAGTCATGGCGGCACGTCAGAATCCACCGCCTGGGCGAAATCGATCAGCAGTACGGCTCAGGGGCGATCCTCGATCACCCATCGGGCCAGCGACCGGGCGCAGGCATCGATGTCCATGGTTTCGTCCGGCTGATCGCGTGGCTCAGCGCGGGCCGCGGCCCCGGGTTCCGGCGTGGCATGGTCGCCGCTCATCGAGGCGATCGCGGTTTGCCAGCGTGGAAGATCGTGGGGATGGCGGGGCATGCGCTCGGGGTTATTCATGTCCGCCGCCGCGCTGAAGGGCGTCACCAGGATCGGCAGGCCGAACAGCTTCGCCTGGCGCGCTTCGCCGGCCCAGGCGTCCAGCCAGGTCGGGTGCAGGACGGCATCGACCGAAGCCAGCAGCGAGCCCAGGTGCGTATCGGTTCCCAGCAGCTTGATGCGATCGCGGATGCCCAGCGATTCGGCCAGCCGCTGAAGCGCATACCGCGCCTGGCCATGAATCAGCAGTGTCGCC
This sequence comes from Phycisphaeraceae bacterium, assembly GCA_020831765.1. Classification (GTDB taxonomy): domain Bacteria; phylum Planctomycetota; class Phycisphaerae; order Phycisphaerales; family Phycisphaeraceae; genus JAFIFY01. Next base: position 14,483 of record JAFIFY010000030.1, read on the forward strand.
GGCGCGCGGTCGGCTCGGCGGGTTTCGGCCAGCGCCCCGGCGAATGCGCGGATGACACCGGCCGGCGGGTCCAGCCGCGCATTGCGCGTGACCAGCAGATAAACCGCCGACTCGCGCGATAGGCCCAGATGGCGCCGCAGCGCCGAATCAGGCGAACGGGCCGCGATGTCGGCCAATACCGGCAGCGGCGCATGCATCCAGGTCATCGCGATATCCGGACGGCGCGAGCTCCACCAACGGGCGAGCAGCTCACCGACGATCATGCTTCGCCTGATGGTGGACGCGGACAAAGCCCAGTCCTCCATCGCCAGAAGATCGGCGAATTCCGGGTTCAGCCGTTCGAGCAGGCCCAGCAGTCGTTGCCCCATGAGCGGGCCCCGACCGGCGCGAAACTGATCCACCACCATCAGCTCGGGCGGTGCGAGCAGGAGCATATCCGGCTGGGCCAGCAGCGGTGAACATGACACCGCCCGATCCAGCCTCGCCCCGGCCATACGTCGCCCAGCCCAGACGGCGGCGGCCATCCTTCGCCGCCGCACCATCATTCGCCGACCGGGGCGCGGCCAGGGTTCGATCTCAACACCGGGCGGGAATCGCATCCCGCCGGGCCACACCTCGAGATACAGCGACACCGAATGCCCCTGCTCGGCAAGCTCGGCGGCAAGGCGGCCCAGCAGCGCTGCGCTACTTCCGCCTTCGGCCGCGACATGGTGAGCAAAGAATCCGATCCGCATGG
>JAFIFY010000034.1 GCA_020831765.1 Phycisphaeraceae bacterium
CAATAGTGTCCGGAATGGATTTCAATGTAAGGTTTCTGTTTGGCTTGGTTCGTTTTGGTGGTTCTTACTTTGGCCGTTGGTTCGCCGTTGAGAGCAAGATAGGCGCAGCGTGAACGTGAAGCACGCGGGTCGCGAAGACGCCGTGCGAGTCAGCGGGTTGAGTTTTGCTGCCGCCGCTTGCGACGTTCCCGGTCGCGATCGCGTTCGGCGTATCGTTTCTGGAGGATGGCCAGGACGTCCTCGATGCTGCCATGGCCGGCGGCGGCCAGACTCAGCAGGTTGAAGCTGTAGCGATCGGGCTTACGCCCGCTGCATACCGACAGAAGCAACGTGCCGATCACCGCGACATACATCTGCATCAGCATGCCGTTGCGGCTTTGGCTCAGCAGGTGATCCCACTGCGCACAACTCTTGAGCCAGCGGAAGAACAATTCGATATCCCAGCGGCGGCGATACAGATGCCCGATCATCCACGCCGCCACCGAGTCGTCCCGCACACTCGTCAGCAGTCGGATCGTCGAATGTGGCTTGCTGATGAGTGATGGGTCTCTGTTCGAATCGCCCTGTTTGGCGGACGGCTGAAGGGTGACCAAACGCAACGGCACAGCGGCATGACGGCTCTTGCAGCCGGTCATCAGCACCGTCTGGTCATGGAGCACCCCCGCAGCGCGATCTTCCTGGGTGAGTGATCGCTCGGCGATGACATCGCAGCGTATGCCCTGCTGCAGACGCAGTACCATGTCAGCCTGACGATTCAGCAGTCCATGCACGGTGTCGTGACTGAAGCAGCCGCGGTCGGCCACCACGATCTGGCCGGGCTGCACCTCGTCGAGCAGCGTCACCGGCTCACTCGGATCGCCCTGCCCGGCGACACTCACGCCGATGGGCAGCCCATCACGCACCGACAGATGCAGGTTCAGACGCACACGCCCGCGGAGTCGTCCATTCCGACCGTGACGCTCCCGCAGCGCCCAACTCACATCCGCCGCCGTGTGGAAGTAGGATCCATCAAACGCCAGCAACCGTTCGAGCATCCCCCGCAGCGTGGGGTCGGCCGCATCCACGTGTCGTGGCGAGACCTGTTTACGCAGGCTGGCGATCAGCGGCACCAGCAACTCCGGATCGAAGGCCGCCAACGCATCGCTGGCGGTCGAACGCTTGATCGCATCGATATCCAGATGTTGGTTGATCCCCGGCAGTTGGCTGGCGTCCTCGATCCCGCGGAGCGAGCGAACGACAGGGTTATAGAACGCCACCAACAGGGCGATGACCATCTCGTCGAAGTACAGCTTGCGATTCGGATGGTCGTAAGTAGCGCGAAGGTGCCCGAGCATGTCCTCGATGAACCGTAACTGCGGCAGGCCGAGCACGTGCTTGCGGTCAAGCCGCTGCCGGCGGCGGCGACCCTGTCGTGAGTTGGCTGACGGCTGATTCATCAGCCCTATCATGCGAAACCGAACGCAAAAGCGCAAATGTTAGATTTGCGTTAGCGATCCGACGCCGAGGTTCCGGACAGTATTGGTTCCGGGGGCGGGGGTCCGGGGGTGGGTTTCAATCGGCGCTGTTGAATCGGCACATGACATCGCTGATCGGATCACGCAGCCAGGCTTCGATGCAGTCGCAGGCTCGATCGAGGGCGGGTGCCAGAGCCTCGACCTGTTCGGCGTTGAACCGGCCCAGCACGTAATCGTGTTGCGATGCCATACCGGGCGGGGCATCGATGCCGATCCGCAGGCGGGCGTAGTCGCGGCCGCCCAGGGCCCTTTCGATATCGCTCAGCCCGTTGTGCCCGCCCGCGCTGCCCGAAGCCCTCAGGCGAATGCGACCCACCGGCAACGCCACATCATCCACCACCACCAGCAGGTCCTCGATATCGAGCTTGTAAAAGCGCATCGCCTCGCCCACGGCCAGGCCGCTGCGGTTCATAAATGTGAGAGGCTGCATCAGCAGGCACGGGTGGTCGCCGATCCGGCCATCGATCACCCCGGCATGAAATCTCGACCGGGCATGGCCAAGAGCGTGGCGCGCCGCCAGGCGGTCCACAACCATGAACCCCGCGTTGTGCCGCGTTTTCTCGTACTCGCGCCCGGGATTGCCCAGTCCAACGATCAGTTTCAACGAATGCCGCCCTCCGACCGACCCGGCGGGGTCAATGGGGATCGGCCGGATCGACCGAAGGCTCAGTCAACGGCGGCCGTAAAGCAAGCAGAGTCGAAAGCGGGCAACCCGCCGGGAGAGGAAGCTTCGACCAGGGCCGGATCGCCCAGCACCAACCCGATCAGGATTCCGCTTCGTCCGATTCTTCGCCGCCCTTGCCGATCACTTCCGGCTCGCCCTCTTCCTCGGTCACTTCCTCGACCTCTTCTTCCTTGATCTTGGCCACGTGGATGTGGGCCACGAGCAGTTCCGGGTCGTCGTCCAGCTCCACGCCCTCGGGCAGCTTGATCTCGCCGGCGTGGATCATGTCGCCGACATTCATCGCGCTGACATCAAGCTGGATGACATCGGGAATCTGATCGGCGCGGCAGGAGATGCTCAACTCCGCGACCGGGTGCTCGAGCAACGCACCGGCTTCCTTCAGGCCCGGGGCATTGCCGACGATCTCGATCGGCACGGCCAAGGTCACCTTTTCACTCAGGTCAACGCGGGCAAGATCGACATGAATGACCTTGTTGCCCAGGTAGTTCCATTGCAGGTCCTTGACGAGGCAGGACTCGGCCTTGCCGTTGCACTTGACCTCGACCACATGGCTGCCCGAGCGGATCGCATCGACGATCTGGCGATAATCCACCGAGCCGTGCATCTGTTCCTGCTGATGGCCGTAGATGACCACGGGCAATCGGCCCTGATCGCGCAATCGGCGTGTCGGGCGGCTGCCCAGATCGTTACGGGGTTCAACGTCGATGGTGGGTATCGCGTGCGCTGCCATGACCATGCTCCAGCCTGTCATCCAAAGCCGCCTGATTGCCGCGCGGCGGGCAATGGCGAACGATAATACTCGGTAAGCCGGCCACGCCAACCCAGGGTGGGCCGCATTCAGCCGAGCCCAAGAGTGTACCACACCCCCGCCCGAGCGTCGAACCCGTGCGCGGGCGATTCAACGCGTCGCGGCACACCGGCCGGAACCCAACGCCTCGCCAACGCCGCCAAAGCCAATGCGACCGAAGCGGTGCGGCTACGTAACTGTAACCAATACAGCGATTTACAGTAATGGCAACGCCTCGCGGCACCGAAGCGTGACATCACATACGCTGGCGATCCGCCGCCGCAAGATGCTCATCGCGGACTTCCCGGGCAAACGTCTTTGGACTCAGCACCGTCGCGAATCGCCCGAAACCGAGAATCCATCTTTTGAATTCGACCTCGCTGCTCAACGAGAAACGGGCCACGAGCGTGTTCTTCGACTGGCGGATGATCTTCTGGCTCGGGTGCCAGCGGATCTCACGCACGTTGGTCGCCGCCCAGTCACGGAACCGAACCTCGAACGTACGCACCTGGTCGGACTGGAACACGCCGAATGCTGACTGGAAGTGCGCGGCCAACGAAAAGCCCTCCGGCCTCTGGAATATCTCTTCAAGGCGCATGACATCACGAATACGTGTCACCTTGATGGTCCGGATTTCCTCGAAGCAGGCGAAATATCCCACGCAGTAGAGCGAGGCATAGAGCAGCACCATGCCGTAGGGATGGAACTCGCTGTCGATCCGCCGTCCCGATTTCACGGATTCGTAAACCAGCCTGACCTTGTGGCCGCTCAGGATCGCCTCATTGAGGATGCGGATTTCCTTGTCCTTCACCGAGTGATCGTCGCCGCCGACATTCCGGATCAGGAATGAGCCATCGAGACTCTCGAAATAAGCCAGGGCCTGAGCGGGAAGCAAAGCACGGATTTTCTGAAGCGCGGTCTGTAGGCCATCCCCGAACTGCGTACCCGATAGCGGAATCAGCAATTGCTGGGAGAGGAACAGGCTGAGCATCTCCGTCATCGTCAACTGAAGCTGCTCGGATTCCACCACGCCGTGGGCCAGCTTCCAGAACCGCTTGCCTCGATCACGCTGCTCGTGCGTGATCGGAAAGATGTCCTGAAGCACCGCCAGATCGCGCTGGACGGTTCGCCGATTGCATTCCAGCCGGGTACACAGCTCATCGGTGCTGACGCCGAACCGATGGGCCTGAAGCACCTTGATCAACTCCCACTGCCGAAAGAGTATCTCGCCCCGGGCCATGGGTGATTCCTTTCCGCCGATCGGCCTTGGCCACCGGTGTCCATCATAGCTTCCGACGAATCGATCCCGGGCCCCGGCGGGAAATTTTCAGAATATCGCGCCAGGTGCGACCGGATCTGTCATAGGCCGCGCGTATTTTGTTTCAAGAACGCCAAACCAGAAAGGAGCCGCCATGAAGACCCGATCGATGAAGGATATCCTGCCCCACTGGACCGCCCTGCCCCCGATCACCCACGGCAAGCTGACCCTTGTTCCGCTCAAGGGCACAGGCGATGAGCCGCGGTTTCGCGATTACCTGCTCTCCACCGAAGCCATCGAGCGCGGCACGCTCACCATCACCGAGGTCAGCGACTCGGGCAGTGTGCCTGAATTGATGGCGATCAACAAGTCTGACGATCCCGTTCTGCTGATCGACGGTGAGGAATTGCGTGGAGCCAAGCAGAATCGGATTCTCAACACCAGCATCCTGCTCCGTCCCAAGTCCAGGACACAGATCCCTGTTTCCTGTGTGGAGCAGGGGCGTTGGTCGAGCATCAGTTCACAACTGGTGCCAGGCAGCATCTCGCCCAGCGCCATGCGCGGTCGCAAGAGCCGAGTGGTGATGGAGAGCCTCCGCTCGTCGGGTCGCGCTGAAAGTGACCAGGGTGCCATCTGGGACGATGTGGGCGCGTTCACCAGTCAACTTCGCGCTACCTCGCCGACCGGGGCGATGTCGGATTCGTTTCAAAAGATCGAGGATCAGATCAAGGCGTATGAGGAGGCCATGCCCTTTCCCGAAGGCGCTTGCGGCGTGGTGGCCGCGATCGCCGGCGGATTCGTCGCCCTGGATGCTTTCGATTCACCGGCCACACTTCGGGCGCTCTGGCCCAGACTCGTGGCAAGCTACGCCATGGATGCCGAAGTGAACCGGAGCAAGAAGCGCAAGGCATTCACCCAGAAAGCCGTCGGCGCACTGGTTGAGCATCTTGCCGAACAGACCTGCGAAGCCTTGCCTTCGGTGGGACTGGGCCGCGATCTGCGATTCGAAGCCGAAAGCAACCTCGGACAAGGTCTCCGGGCGCAGAAGACCCTTCTGCACTTGAGCGTCTTTCCGAGCGATCCGGATCAATCTGACGCGCAAAGCCGATCGATTCGGTTCTCACCGCCGTCCCGTCGCCGACGAACACGGCTGGACTGATGACGGTGACAGCGGCGCACGTGGGGGATCGATGGCCGTGGGCACAGGAGATTCGATCCAGGGCCGTCGGGTAAACGGGCTTCCGGGGCGAGCTTCCGGGGGCGGGCTTCCGGGGGCTATTCCGGGGGTGGAGCGCCGATCGGCGATCGAGCACGGGTCACGCTTCGGCCTGGCCCTTGACTTCCACGACCGAAAGGCTGCCCTTTTCGCCCATGACTTCGACATGGCGGTTGTGCGGATCGGGCATCGCCTGACCGTCAACCAGGATTCGATAGTGATATCGACCCGGCTTGACCTGAACCAGCGTCTGCCAGATGCCCAGTTCGCGGTCGTGGGTCATGCTGATGGTCTGTTCCTGGCCCGAGGTGAAATCGCCGACCAACTGCACCGGTCCGCGACCGATCCTGTCCGGCTGGACAAAGAGCAGGCCGCGCGCCGTTTCACGCACGCCGAACAGGCGTGCGAATCGCGATGTGAACGGGCTCCTGGCGGTCGGTTGGTCGGCTTGTGAAAGCTCCAGCAGGCAGGCATCCCGCTCCTCATCGTGCCTCGAGCCGGGGCGGGTATCCTCGATGGCCCTGGTCGTGGAAAGCAGGTCGGGCCCCGCGGACGTCCTGGCATGTTCCCGTCGCGGCTCAGAAGGCGCGGCGGCAGTTTCATCCGATCGAGCCGCGGGCGGCTTTTCGTGTCGCAATCGTTGCTTCATGGCTTCGCTTCCATGCTTCATGGCAAGTTCCCTGGCCCGTTGGGCCAGTTCGGCCGCGCGGCTTACCGGAGCGCGGCCGGCGGGCTTGGCCTGTGGCGGGACTTGCTCACCGGCCTCGGGCTTGTCGATCGATCGCTCCAACAGGTAGTCGGTCAGCTTTTCAAGTTCCTGGTGCGCAGCGCCATTGGCCTGATACTCGCAAACGGGCTGGCCAAAGCCGATGGCCTCGCGAATGGATTCATGTTCGTGAACAACCAGGGGCGACATGTGCCGACCCATCTCCTGCTTGAACGCATCGAGGATTTCGCGAGATAGTCGCGACCGGTCGCCAAGTCGATTGGCCACCACGGTCAGGCGTGTGGGCTGGACGAGTTGATCAGCCAGCGCCAGCATCAGCGGTACCTGCTTGACCGCGCCATGCAGGCCCAGGTAATCGCATTCAACCGGGAACACCCACTCTTCGGACGATTGGAGCGCAAGCCACGTCAGCCGACCCAGCGCGGGGGGCGTATCGATGATGCAGTAGGCGTATCGATCGCCGACCGCGGCCAATCGGCGCGCCAGGCGCGTGTCCTGTCGATCCGGCTCGCCGCCATCCATGGCCCACCGGGCCAGCACTTCGGTACTCGGCAGAAGATCGAGATTCCGCGATATCTGCCAGGTCCAGTCGGCGAGGGTTTCATCCGGCCGGCGTTCGGGCTCGAGAAGATCGATGGCCGTGTGCTCGACACGGTTCTGCGGCACCGCAAGCCCTGGGGCACAGTCGCCCTGCGGGTTGAGATCGATCAGCAGTGTCCGTGAGCCACGACGGGCGAGAATCGAAGCCAGATTGATCGCCAGCGTCGTCTTGCCGCTTCCACCTTTGGGGTTGACCAGTGTGATGATCCGCAACGTATTGCCCTTTCCTGCCTGAAACCAACCTGATACCGGCCAACCCCATATCCGTCCTTCGCCGGCTGCGTGTCCAGGTCCGTATACCAACTTGCCGCGCTCGAGCGGATCGTCAACGACGCCCGATAGCCGCTCAGTTCTTATCGGTGCCGTATTCTGAATATCTTGAAGGGAGAGGACATCAGCCCATTGACCGGGCCAGACCATAGGGACAATACCCCATATCAACATGGGGTCTGATGCTCGTCGAGTTGAGCGAGGCGCGGGCGTTATGGGACCTGACGCGATCCCGGCGAGCTTCGATCCTGCAGATAACGTCGAAGCGCTCCGGCCACGGGCTGATCCGTCAGGGCAACGGCATGGTCCACGCCGTGCATCACCAGCCCATCGTGCAAGGCCTCGATGTGATGGGCGATGATCCGGTTGTAGGATTCGGCGACCTGGTCCGGTCGTATGCGAACCTTCGCGGGGGATTCCAGATCGCTCAAGTCGAAGCCCTGTCCCGCCATCACGTTCAGATCGATCTCCTGCCGGGTGAGAACCTGGAATACCACCACCTCGAATCCGCTGTGACGATACCGCCAGACGGCTTCGAGGATGGGTTGCGGATCCTCCAGCAGATCGGAGATGACCACGAGCAGTCCGCGGCGCGGCAAGACCTGATGAAACGATTCCATCGCCATCGGCAGGTTGCCCGGCGCGGGGTCGAAGGTCGCCGCTTCAAGCGATGCGACCAGACGCTTCAGATGCGCCCACGATCCGGCCGGTCGCACCAGTCCGGAAAGCCGGCTCCCGGCCATGCCAAGGCCGACCTGGTCGGACTGGCGAACGGTCAGGAATGCCAGTGACGAAGCCAGAAGGCACGCCCAGTGGAACTTGCTGATCCGGCGTCCCGGCGGAGCGACACGGTCCAGCGGCCCGCCCCGTTCATCCACCCCCGAATACGCCATCGATCCTGAATGATCCACCAGCAGATACACGGGAAGATCGGTCATCCGCCGGTATCGACGCAGGTACAAGCGATCCGTGCGGCCGTAGAGCTTCCAGTCCACATGCTGGGTCGGATCCCCGGGCGTGTAAGGGCGATAGTCGTAAAAATCCAGCCCACTGCCCAGTGAAGAAGAAGCGTGCCGGCCGGACCAGATGCCTTCGACCGCCCGACGCGCGGCGAAAAAAAGCCCGCCAAGCTGTGGCCAGGTCTGCTCGAGGTCTCGTCGGCGCTGCGGAACGGGATTGGCCATGTCCGGCCAAGATTATCATGCTCGGCGATGAGCCGCCCCGACCAGCCCGAGGAAACCAGCGGTTTTCAAGAGCCGCTACCATCGGCGGCGGTCATTCCGCCGGGCGGCATCACCACCTTTTGCTTTTTCTGGCTGATCGGCGGCGGCCTCGGAGTCATGGTCGAATCGCCGTGGCCCCCGGCCCTCGCGTCGATGGCGGTCGCCGCGCTGATCCTGTTGACAACAAGGCGACGGGCACGAATCAGCGAGGAACCGGCAAGTTGGTCGAGCCCTTCACAGATCGCGCTGGCCCTGGCGATCGTCCTGTCGGCCGCGGCCTGGCACTCGGCCCATACCCAGCGATTGAGCGGCGATCACGTTGCGCTGGAGATCGCCGAATCGCCGCGCGCCGTGCGCGTGATTGGCCGGCTGGATGGACCTCGCTCCCATCGCGCCGCGGCTGGCGAGTGGACACCAACCTATCAACCGCCGCCGATCACCCTCGGACGCATCGACCTCCAAGCCATTGACACCGGTGAAGGATTCCGCCCGGCATCCGGTTCGCTGCAATTGCGCATCAAGCAGGAGCATCATCGCCTTGAACACGGGATGCGCGTGGAGGCGGTCGGCTGGCTGGAGCCGATCGATCCGCCAGACAGTCCAGGCCAGGTCGACTTTCGACGACTGCTGCGTCAGCGTGGGATTCACGGCCGATTCGTCGCCGAAACGCGAGGCGCGGTTCAGATCCTCGACGACCCGGATCCCGTTGGCGCCCTTCGCCAGGCAAGGCATCGCTTCAGCCAACGTTGCCGGGATTCGTTGCTCCTGGGATTGGATGCCCAGGCACGAAGCAGCGAGTTTCTGGTCGCGGTCCTTCTGGGTCAATCGCTGGCTTCACGGCCGGAGTTGTATGATGAGTTCCGCCGCGTGGGGCTGGCGCACATCCTTGCGATCAGCGGCGCTCATCTGGGCATTCTGCTGGGGTTGATCTGGCTGTTGGTGCGCCTGACGGTGGATCGGCCGCCACGCGCGGCGATGATCGTTCTGCTGGCGCTCCTGCTCTATCTCGTCGCGGTGCCGTGGCGAACACCGATACTTCGAGCCGGACTGATGGGCGGGCTGGTGTGCATCGGCCTGGCCATGGGCCGGCGCATCAGCAGCTTGGACATGATCAGTCTCGCCGCGCTGATCATCCTGATCCATGATCCGGTCTCCATCATCAATCCCGGCTTTCAGCTCAGCTTCGGCATCGTCTTTGCGCTATTGCTCTTCACCGGCCGGGTCAGCCGTTGGATGTACGCTGATCCTCTGTTCTCCGATTCGCCTGGATCGTTCCGACTTCGATTCAAGCGGCGCAGCGCTGATTTTCTGGCGGCGAATGTCGTGGCCTGGACGGTTTCGCTGCCGATCATCGCCTACCACTTTCAGATCATCAATCCGCTGACGATTCCCCTGATGGTGCCCGCGTTCTTTCTGCTCTCGGCCGCGCTGGCTCTGGGCTTTGTCAAGCTCATCATCGGGCTGGTCTTGCCGTCGGCCGGCATGCTGCTGGCTCATCCGCTTGCTCTGCTGGGTGATGGCATGCTGTTTCTGACCGGCAGCGCCGCGGAATGGCGCTGGTCGATGATCGAGCTGCCGCTGCCTCCTTCCAATGCATGGGTTTTCTTCACGCTGGCGATCATCGCCGCGCTCTTCGCCGGCCGATTGCGACGGGCAAGATACGCCGTCGTGGCGTTCGGATTGTCGATCTCGTGGCTGGCCTTCGCCCAGCAGCCTTACAGCATGCTGCCGGTGGAACCGGACGAAAAGCCCCTGCTCCGGCTATATCAGGTTCCACTGGGTGAGCGAAACGCCACGCTGATTCGAATCACCGATGACTCTGGCCGGGCAACAACGTTTCTGGTCAACCCCGGCTCGATCTGGCAGAGCCACTCGGGGTATCGCACGCTTCATCCGATTCTGATGCGCCTGGGCGTTCGAAACATCGATCACATGATCGTGACCGAACCTCGCCTGGGGAATTTCAACGCCGCACTGGATCTGGCCGAGCATCGCTACGTGGGACGCTTTATCGTTCCAGCCGGCTTCTTTGAGGTCGAGGGTGTTTCACCCAACACCGCGCGGGCGCTGGAGCGTCTGGCCGAAGGGCTCGCTCACCAGGGCGTGCCCACCGTCGAGGTGGCCGGACACCATCGGCTCAGTGTCGATGACTTTGAGATCACATTGCTCAGCGGCGACCCGGGCGGCAGCGCGGCCCAGGAATCCGGGCTGATCATCACCATCGCCCATCATGACCGCGGCCTGCTCGTGCTCGCACCTGGTCTCAACACCCGCTCCGCACGGTGGTGGCTCGAAGCCGATCACGTCCCGCCACTGCCGGTTGACGCACACCTTGTGGACCTCCCGGGCCGACTGGATGATCAGCGCTCGGATCAATGGCTGGATCGATGGCGACCCGGCATCGTGCTCGGCGCGGCGACAGCCGATCGGCCTCCATCAATGCTGGAGAACAACGAGGGCGACCGCCCAACCGATCGCCTGTGGCTGGATTCAACGGCCAAGGGCATGATCGAGTTACACTACATGGATTCGGGCCGGTGGCGCTGGGCCGCCTATCGTCATAGGAACAGCAAATCAGACCCCGCCGAACCCGTGCGACCCTGAAACCAACGGGTCGGCCGATCTCCGGGGCCGGGGCCGGGGCCATGCGCATGCAACCGACGCCACCGCTATCGACCCGCGAAGGCCGCCTCATCCTGAACGCTTACGCGCAGGGTTACTTTCCCATGGCCGAGCACCGGGTCGGCGAGGCGCGATGGTATAACCCCGAGGTTCGCAGCATCCTGCCGCTTGATGGACTGCGCATCAGCCGTTCGCTGCGCAAGCGCATCCAGCGGGGCGACTACACCATCACCATGGACACCGCCTTCGAGCGGGTAATCCATGCATGTGCCGGCCCCCGCGCCCATTCCCCCGAGACATGGATCAACCATCAGATTCTCCGCTACTCGGTGGGCCTCCACCGGCTGGGATATGCCCACAGTGTCGAGGCGTGGCTGGATGATCAAGGTTCACGTTCGCCGCGCCTCGTTGGCGGGCTATACGGGCTTGCCCTGGGCGGCGCGTTCTTCGGCGAATCGATGTTCAGCCGCGCGCCCGACGCCTCAAAAGTCTGCCTCGCCGCGCTGGTCGATCACTTGAACGCACGCGGCTACGTCCTCCTGGATACGCAGATCGCCAACCCCCACATGGAATCGCTCGGCACGATCGAGATTCCACGCGATGATTTTCTGCATCGGCTAAGCGAAGCCCTCGAACGCAAGGTGACCTGGAGCGACTGCTCACCCCCGCCGCTCGGAAGCGATCCTAGTCGTTGAAGTGCCCGACCCGTGATCCCCGTCGATTCTCAAGCCAGAACATCGCCAACCGCCTGCGGGAAGGTCACCTCCAGCCAGACGGTATCGGCGCTGAACTCGGCCTTGGCGTGGTGCATCTCGGCGGGAATCAACATCGTCATGCCCGGCGCGAACTCGACCGGCTCGCTATCGGCGCTGGGAATGATCCGTCCAGCGCCTTCCAGCACAATCCACACCGCCGGCTGGCTGTAGGGAATCTCCTGGGCATAGCCTTCGCTCATGCGGATTTTCTCGATCCGGAAGTGCTCACATTCCACAAGCCGGGTGACCGTGGTGAAGATGCCGGCGATGTGGGTCTTTCGTTCATATCGCGCGGTATCCGGCGGACCGAACTCGATGCACGCCAGCGCCTGCTCGAGGTGCAACTGCCGATCCGTCCGGCCCCAGTCATAGACGCGAAAGGTGGTATCGCTTGGCGTCTGCACCTCGGCGACGAGAATGCCGCCGCCCAGGGCATGACAAGTTCCGCTGGGCAGATAGTGGCAATCTCCCGCCTTGACCGGAACCTTGATCAAGAGCGGCTCCAGCGTTCCATCCAGCGCCGCCTTGCGGAACTGCTCCGGCGTCACGCCCGGCTTCACGCCCTTGTAGATCGCCGCGCCCGGGTCCGCCTCGACGATGTACCACGCCTCGCTCTTGAGATGGGCATCAGAATGCTCAGCCGCATATTCGGCACTGGGATGCACCTGGACCGAGAGATTCTCGTGGGCATCCAGAAACTTGATCAGGATCGGCAAGCCTCCATCGCCGGTCAGCGGCAGCCTTCCGAGCAGGGCGCGGCCGTAATCGCGGACCACCTGATTGATGCTCCGGCCGGCGAGGTGCCCATTGGCCACGACGCTGTGCTCCTCACCCCCGCCACCACCGGATATCGAAGTCTCGTAAAGGTCCGCCAGTTCCCAAGATTCGCCGATCTTCTCGGGTGAGCCATCCAGCTTGGTCGGCAACGGCTTACCCAGCCGGCCCAGGCGCACGCCGCCCCACACCTTGGGCTTGAGGATCGGATGGAAAGCCAGTGGATACAGGGACTTGAGCGGCTCGGACGACTCCGGGGACGGTTCCGGGGGCGGGGGCGGTCCTTCGGGCTCGGCCTCGACCTGGTCGCTCTGCTCGGGGTCATGCTCATCGGTTGGGTGTGAATCCTGGCTCATGGACGATTTACCTTGGCTGGGTCGGTGTGGTGGACAGCTTGGCAGTTTAGCCTCGCGATAAGGCGACTGTTTTGTCGAAATGCGGCCACGCGTGCAAATTGTCGAGGCTCTCTGGACATACGGCCCGATCAGGGGAACAATTATCCATATCCAACTGCGGAGGTTGTGTGATGATCAAGCGTTCTGGTTTGCTGACGATGGCGGCGATGGTTGTGGGGCTTTCCATGCCGGCGGCGGCCGATGTCGTGGAGGCCGGCTCGACACAGTCTTTGATTGTCCGGCAGCGGGTCGATCCCGATGCGAGGCAGATCACCGCTCAACCCCTGCGCGGCACAGCCCAGCGAGCCCCCGCCGCCGCATCCAATATCCCGGCGCGAACCGCGAGGCAGCAAGCCCAGATTATCACCGTCGTCCGCGAGGTACCCCCCGTTCATCCCACGCGAAGCGATCCCACCGAGGCCCGATCGCTGACACGAGCGGATGGGAATGCCGATTCGCAAGCCCGCCGGAGCGACACATCCAAGGAAGCCGAATCCAGCCAGACCGTCTTTGTGGATACACGCGGTGAACGTGCCGCGAACGATTCCACCGAGCTTGCGGACGAGCAGTCGGCCAACGATGCCAACCCAGGCGCGGCCGAAGCGTCACGCGTTTCCTACGTCTTCCAGGATGTGGGACCAGCTTCGCCCAACAACTCGACCCAATATGTCTCGCACCAGGACCCGAGCCGATCCAACGGTGTCTTCACCTCAAACCACGCCGGTGAACCGGTCAGTGAAGCCGCCGATCGCATGTTCGCCGCGCAGGCCGTCTCAACGCCCGCCGTCCAGGCACAACAGCAGCCCGCGGCAAGCCATTACCACCATCATCACCACCACCCTGTCCATCACCACCACCGGCCGGTGGTTTATCATCACCCCGTCCACCGGGTCTCATATCAGCCGGTCACCGTGGTCACCCACCACACGGCCATCCACAGTCACGGCAGCTACTTCATCCGTCAACGCTCGATCACCTGCCCGCCGGTGTACTACCACCAGCCCCGCGTGATCCATCGCCGGCCGGCCTACGTCTGCTACCCCGTCCACCGGGTCCACCGCCCCGTCCGCCA
>JAFIFY010000037.1 GCA_020831765.1 Phycisphaeraceae bacterium
GGAACCGGCCGGAATCATCGCCGACGAGGCTTCGATGCTCATGGAGCGGGTGGTGTGTCCCCGGAACATGCTCGCGTCAGCATGGACTGGTGAGCCTGCTTGAGGAGCATCGCCGACTTGCGAGCACCTGTTGAACCGCCGTATACGGAACCGTACGTACGGTGGTGTGGGAGGCCGGGGTGAGCAATCACCCCCGCCTACCCGATTTCCGGCTGCGAGCCTGCATGCCGGGGCGGTTGGTGGAGAGAAAGTCGGGCTCGCCCGGCTAAACTGAGAAGAATGTCCGCCAACCCGCCATTACCCAGCGAGCCGCCTGCCGACATGGAGCCGGCCAAGGGTTCGCGCGACATAGGGGCGGGGCCGGACAAGGAGAAGGGGGCAGGCGGTTCGGTACCCGGGGACATTGGCGGCGCTCAGGCAGGGGCACGGCCCGGCGGTGAGCCGGACGCGGAGCCGGCTGAGTTTGCGGAAGTTGACAGGAAAGACCGCGCAGAATCGTCTCAAAGTGAGAGTATGTCGCTGGCCAGCACACAACCTGTCGCAGAGGATCAGGATGAGTCACTCATCCGAGCCATGGTGGCCGGTGATGAAGGCGCACTGGCCGAACTGATGGATTCGCACACCTCGTGGGTCCGTGCGGTGGTGTACGCCGTGCTCGGTCCGTGCGATGAGGTGGACGATGTGGTGCAGAAGGTCTGGCTGAGTGTCTGGACCCGGGCCGACTCGATTGAAGATGTAAGCCGCTGGCGATATTGGGTTTACCGCATGGCCCATAATGCCGCGATCGATGCCGGCCGCAAGCGGAGCCGGCGGCGGACGCTCTGGCAGCGATTCGGGCGAAGCATCCAATCGGCGGGCAATCAGACCGATGAGCGGCTCAAGGGCCTGGAAGTCTCTGAGCAGCACAAGTTGGTGCTTGATGCGATCCATGGTTTGCCGGATATTTACCGCGAACCGTTTGTTTTGCGACACCTGGAGGACATGAGCTACCGAGAGATCGCCCGGACCATGAACCTGCCGGTGGATACGGTGGAAACAAGGCTTGTTCGAGCGCGGCGGCTGCTGCGCGAATCGCTGGCCTCATTGAAATAGACCGCCATGAAACACGCCAATCGCCAATACGATCTCCAGCTTACACCCTTTGAGCGGCGGCTTTCGAGGCTGCTGGATGAGGAGATGGACGGCCCGGAGCAGGCCGAGTTCTATCGACAGATCCTTCGCGACCCGTCGGCCCATGAGGAAGTCAGCCTGATGCAGGCCATTGATGGTCGCTGCCGGGATGCGCTGCGCGAAGGGCTGGAGCTTTCCGGAAGTGCCGGCAAGGCACGGGCGGGGACGGGTGCTTCGGCGTTGCGACTGCCTCGCCGGCGAGCGGGCCGGAATCTTCGGTTCGGGGCGATCGCCGCTGCTGTCCTGGCATTTGTCGGCGGTGTGCTCATTCTGGATCAACTTCGCCAGTCGTCGCCCGAGGTCGGCACATCGGAACAACTGACGCGGGATGGTCGAACCGGCTCGGATTCTTCGGCCTCGTCGCGGGGGTCCGGTTTCCCCGTGGATGAAGCGTTGCCCGTCAGTGAACCCGTCAGACCGGATCGTGTGGTGGGCGATTCCATGCCCGGCATCGCGCAGCCCGCCGTGGCAGGGTCGCGGGATTTTGTCGGCATTGTGGACCCATCGGGGTCGATGATCTTTTTCATCGAAGTGGAAGGTTCGCCCGAGCAGAGCGCGGCGATGGATTTTTGAATCACGTGCTCAAATGGGCGGGGAATGGCACAACCCGGGGATTCAGCCGGCCGCCGACTTCGCACCGACCCGACACCGGCCAGGGATGAGTGACACCACTGAAGCGCTGCATGGCCTGTGGTCAAACGTGACAGGAGACAATCGACGCCCGGGGTGACCGACTCATCGTTATGGCGCCAAACCTTCTCACCTTTCGGTCTCGATCGCCGTTTCGGTCGCTGCTGATCAGCGCGGCTGTGCTGTTGGCATTGATGGCTGGTTCGGCGGTGGCTGGGTCTGAAAACCGGCAGGATGGCCAGTCAAAGTCGGCTTCGGCCTCGAATTCAAACGATGAGCGGCCCGCCGCCGGCGACACGGCAAGCTCATCCGATGCATCCAAATCGGCGGCCGAAGCGGGACAGACTCGTCGCCCGGTCTGGCTGGGTCTTCGACTGAGTCCCGCGGGTGGCGCGGCCGATCGAGGGGCTTACGGGAAATATGTCGGGCGATCGACCGCGGCCGGTCAGGGCGGGGAAGGTTCGAGCAACAAGACCTCTGGAGAAGATTCCGAGAATGGTTCGGCGGAGATTTCCGGGGATGATTCCGGGGGTGATTCCGGGCGTACTTTCGGGGCTACTTCCGGGCGTGGTTCGGGGAATACTTCCGGCGGCGTTTTGGAGGATGTCCCGGCCGGTTTCGTGGTGATGAATGTCGCCGCGGACAGTCCAGCGGACCGGGCGGGGATGCGCATCGGAGACCTGGTGCTTTCGATCGGCGATCAGGATGGGCCCAAGACGCTTGAGGAGCTTGGCCAATGGTTGGCCGGGCATCATGAGGGGCAGGTGGTCGAGTTTCAGGTTCGTGGGCCGGATGATTCAGCCTCCCGTTCGCATCAGATCACGCTGACCGGCTCGCCGCCGCCCGAGCGGATTCGTTGGAAGCAACCGACGCAACAGCGGGTTCTGGGTTTCTGGCGACAGGATGAGCAGGGGCATTGGGCGTTTGATAAGTCCAGCGAGGTCGATCCGGCCGTCGCGCAATCGGTGAATCCGGCGCAAGTGGGACCGATCGCTCCCGGTCAGGTGATGACCCAGGTGTTCGTCGGGCCCGATGGGGTCATCTCCTACAAGTTCATTCGCGAGGAAGAGTCCGGTCGTATCGAAGTCGAGCGCACCAGCGAAGGGCGCATCATCGTCAAGCGATCCCGGCGGACGGATGATGATCGCGATGTGATCGCCACGCAGAGTTTCGAGGATGTCAAGGAACTTCGCGGGATGGACCCCGAAGCGGCCGAAATTCTCGATGGCATTGGCGTGCGTGCGCAAGTGACGACGCCGGGCCAACCGGATAACCAGGCCCGGACGACGGCCGACCTCGCCCGCTTGCTGGCGCATCTTGAGCAACTGCGCACCGAAGGCCGAACGGACCCGAGACTTCGCGATCTGATCGCCACGGCGGTCCGGCAGATCGAAGCCCAGCAACGCGCCGTGGCCACGGGCAAGACATTGGACGATGTTCTGCGCGAGAACCAGCAGCTTCGTCTTCGCATCGAGGAATTGCTGCGACAGGGCCAGTCCGGATTTCAGATCGAGCAGATCGGCGATGAGTTCATCGTGCGACTGTCCGTCGATGGCGATGTTCTGACGCGGCGCTTCTCAAGCCTGGATGAACTTCGCGAGCGTGCCCCACGCGCTTATGAACGCTTTCGAGCTTTGAGCGAAGCGTTCGGAGAGCCTGAGCGCTGATGGATGCTTCACGCCGCGCTTTGCCCTTACACCTCGATTGCCGGTGTCATACGATGGGTCAGTCCAATCGCAGATCGCGCTCACCCTGTCCGTGGTCTTCGAGATGTTCCGAAAGCATCGCGATGTAGCTGCTCCGAATCAGCGGCTGCTCGCCCAACCCCAGCCGGTTTCTCAAGTTGAGGATGGTCTGTTCGTCCGGGCCTTCGATCTCAACGAACCAGCCGAGGTGGGGGAGGCGATCGATCACCACTTCACAGTCACCAAGGCGATAGACCTCCCTGGCCTTTTCGAAACGGAGCATGGTCTCAAAGCCCAGGGCGAGAAAGACGGCCAGCGTGGCGTCGGGGTCATCGACACGAAACTCGATTTCCTGCCGGGACTTGAGTTCGCTTTCGCTGCGCGGCCCCTTGAAGGTGACCACTGTTCGTTGATGCTCACCATGGGTGTTGTGCTCGCGGCGAATCCGAAGGCCTTGGTCCCGTTTGCGTAGATCGGTACCGGGACGATCGAGAAATGTATTGTGTTCGCGAAGGCTGGCCGCGTGAATGCCGCCAAGATCGAGGATGGCCGCTGGCAGGCGGTGACGAATCGAATCGGGCAGCGCCATTTTGGCTTCGATCTCCCTTGACGAGTTTTCCCGCATATCGATCATGCGCAATTTCCGGTTGAGGGGCGGACACTCCGGCAGAGAATCGACACGATGAAATGGCCGGGAGGTAGCCAAAACGTGCCAGGTCACTCCCGGGAAGTTTGGTTAGATTCCGCCAGTCGATGTTAGCGTTCTGTGAGAAAACAGTTAAGAGAGTGCCGAATCGCTTGTGGCCCCGTCGCCGACGTGTTTGGGATAGCATAAGCGGATGCGTGTGTCCATGTGTACCGTGTGACCGATCTGGAGATATGCGTGCCTGAGCCAAATCTGTTGGAGACGTTCGAAACGCCCCGCCCGGAGCAGGAATTCCTCGTCGAGCATGTCAGCGAGGAATTCACCTCGGTCTGTCCCAAGACGGGCCATCCGGATTTCGGTTCGGTCGAGCTTCGCTATGTGCCCGGCGATGTGTGCGTCGAGCTCAAGAGCCTCAAACTCTACTACCAGAGCTTCCGCAACGACGGCATTTTTTATGAAGCGGTGACGCAGCGAATCTCCGAAGATCTGTTCAACCTGCTCCAGCCGCGATGGATGGAGCTATGCACCGTCTGGAAGGGTCGCGGCGGGATTCGCTCGCGCATCGTGGTGGTGCGCGGCCGAAAGCCGGATTGGTTGAGTGGTCAGTGGCCGGGCTTTGCGTTCGTGGATCGGGGCATGGATCGCGAGTGAGCGGCAACGTTCCGGATTCGGTCCGAGGCGTTTTGCAGCCCTGTGCGGCCGCGTGCGGGTTCGTCGCTGACCCAGGAAACCCACGCCACGGATTACGGGGCATCGACTCCGCCGATGCGGACATCGACATCGTGGACATTGTGGAACTTCAGCCACGCCTTGGCCTGTTCGAGGTCGGCGACCCAGAACATGCCGGCGCGTTTCTCAGCGGGCACGCTGGCAGCCTTGTGAACGACCACGATGGGCTGGTCGCCGCGCTCGGCTTCGAGGCGAGCCTGTTCGGCGGCGCGCCGGTCCA
Source organism: Phycisphaeraceae bacterium (assembly GCA_020831765.1). Classification (GTDB taxonomy): domain Bacteria; phylum Planctomycetota; class Phycisphaerae; order Phycisphaerales; family Phycisphaeraceae; genus JAFIFY01. The sequence goes on from JAFIFY010000037.1 coordinate 5,081, forward strand.
TTTCGACCTGCATTTCTTTGGCTTGTTCGACCAGGTCGGCCGAGACATTGCTCAGGCCCGGTTCGATCCGGCCCCAGTTGGCGGCCATGCGCAGCACCACCAGCAGCGGATACTTGCCCGGCTTCATATCCAGTACCTGCCGATGCCGAACGGGCTGGCCGTTGATGACCAGTTGGATGCGCGTTGCGGCGGTGTAGCCGCCATCGACGCGGAGCTGCCTGTGTTCATCGATCTCCAGCACCGTGAAAGCAAGCAGGGTGATGTCGCGGTTGCGCGGCTTCAGGCCCGTATCGAGCCGGATGCCGCCGTTGGGGCCGCGTTGACGGTCGATGATCGGGGCGAATGAAAGTTCATGGCCATCAATGGTGACCTTGTCGCCGACCTTGGGCATGAGCTTACGCAGATGCTCGGGTAGCTCCAGCATCGGGTCGGCATCCATGGCGAACTTGAGGCTGTCGGTGAGTATCCAGTCCTCGGGGCTTTGGCCGGGTACATGGCGAACAACCGGAACGCCCTCGGGCACTTGGAAATCAGGCAGGGGTTCGAGCGCGGCGTAACCGCTGACCGGTGGCTCCTCGACGCTGCCGGAGATGTAGCCGCGCTCGCCCTCACGCAGGGGAAGCTTGGGAATGTTGAACAGGTTTTCGACGGCGAATCGGTCGATCAGGAATCCCTGGTCCGGATCCACCTGTCGAAGCGTGATCGGTGCGCGCGTGGGGTAACCTTCGGCGGGCAGGCGAAGTTCAAGGGCCTTGTCCATGAAGAGCGAGAGATAGTCCCAGACCCGCAGGACGCTGATGTGTCCCTCGGGAACCGGCCGTCCCCATCCCGCGCTGCCGTGGCCATCACGGTAATCGCCGTGGCCCAACCGCCGCACCACGAGAATGTGCGGCAGCCACGCGGTCCTTGCCCGGTAGTTGAGCAGCGACGGGCGGACATGCACAAACCATGTACCACCCCATTCCGTCTCGCCCATGGCGTTGACATGGAGGATCGACTGATCCTGCGTCTTGGCCCAGCGATGGATCGGCCAGGTGGGCGTCTCGGCATGGTAGGAGACCGAGGCGATGGTGCGTTCGGGGAAGAGCCAGCCCATGCGGAAGGGGAACTCGCCTCGTGACGACTTGCCGAAGGTGACCCAGGGCGCGTGGGCGAATTCGGCGATGCCTGTCTGCTCGGCGACGAAACGCATCAGCGCGGGCATGCGGTCGGTGTTGGGTTCGGCATCCCGCAGGTGTTCGATACCGGTGTGAAATCGCCGCATGAAGACGATGCCCATCTGGTGTTTCTGGGCGACCTGGCGGAGTTTTTCGTGCTCGCCGAAATGTTTGGAGTCGGTGTTGTTGGGAATGATCAGCACGGCCCGGATGCGGCGGGCGTTCTCAGGAACCCAGGCCAGTATGTCGGCGTTGGCCTGTGGCCGGGTGCGGTCATCGGTCAGATGCTCGGGCAGTTTCCATGCCAGCGGCCAATGTTCCTCGGCGAGCGATTGGGGTTCCTCCGCCGCCAACGGTGGAGCGAAGCCGATCAGTATGGCGAGCAGGGGCGCTAGAAATCCGCCAAATGGGGTGCGGGCACGTTTCATGTTCAGCGGTCCTCATCAGGGCTTGCGGCATGGTTCAGTTCGCAAGCGGTGTGTCGATCAAAGTCCGATTGAGTGAGGCTTGGCCGGAATCGGCGAATTCCCGGCGCAGCGTTGGAGCAACGAGCGGGCGTGGTTCATTATTACCTCCTCCATCGGTGGCGGCGGCCGGGATGAAAACCGGTTACGCCTTACGCCAAGGCCCGGCGAGGTTACATTGAACCTCATGAATACCCAAGCTTCCACTGGGAAAGCCGAATCGCCGGCGAACGAAGATGCCGAGCATGCCAAGCGGACCGCCGAGGTGCGGCAGTACCTGGAAATCATGCTCCGTCGGCACCCGACCGATGAGATGCTGCGTTTTGCCCTGGCTCTGGCCATACGAGAACAAGGCGATGAGCAGGGGGCCGAGGAGATGTACGACCAGGGTCTGCGGAATCTTGACCAGCTCTGGCTGCCGAAATTGGCATGGTTCGGGGGCGGTTCGGTCGCGCTGACCCTGGCGCTGGTACTGGTGGGGCTGGCATGGCCGCCGATCCTGGTCCCAGCGCTTCTGATCGGTCCCCTGTGCTGGTTCTGGGTGCGGCAGAACCGGCATCGCTACATCCCGCCGATCGGGTTTTCGCTCAAGGACAATCTGGCCAATCGAACGGACCTGGAGGAGACCCTGGAGGAATTGCGACTGGAGGAGAACCGCAAAGTGGAGGGCGAGCCTGTCGAACCAAAGCCGATTCCGAACCCGGCCACGAGTACGGAATCGGCCACGCCGCCGAAGGCCGCGGGGGCGGCACCGTCCGATAACGACAAGGACGGTACCGTCTTGCCCGGAAAAAAGACCGGGGATGGGTCCAAGGGCGGGGGCTGAGCATTCGACCGATTGATGGAATGGGGCTTCCGGTAGGGGTGGCCGGCCATTTTCAGCTTCTCACCCGGGAGCCGGGGGCCGGGGCGGTACCTGCTGGTAACGGGCGAGGCCGGCATGATGAGAGCGGCTGGATTTGTGAGCGTGTGATGATATAATCACATAATGGAAACTGCGTCCACCCCGAAATGGAAGCGTTATGAACTCCAGGCCCGCATGCTCAATGCATTGGGCCACCCCATTCGTCTGGCCATTGCCGACCTGCTCAGGCAGGGCGAAACGTGTGTCTGTGATATCGCCCGGCACATCGGGGCCGAGCGCTCCAACACTTCCCGTCACCTGAGCATCATGCTCCGAGCCGGCATGCTGAGAATGCGAAAGGATGGGTTGCAGGCCATGTATTCGCTTCAAGTCCCGTGCGTCTGCGATTTCCTCTCGTGCGCGACCCGTGTGGTCGAGCACGATATTCAGGAAAGGATCCGCGTTCTCGAATCGATCCAATCGACCTGATTGATCCCCCCAAATTACGACCCTTTCCAGTGAATCCCATGACCGGCGACTCGACCTCCTCCACCTCCCCCTCCACGGACGCGACCCACTCGCCCGGATCGATACTCCGGCAATGGAAGGTCGCGCTGATCGGGCTTGCGGTTTTCGCGATCTTCTTCGGCCTTCCCCTTGGATGGGAACGGTTTGATCGATCCGTCTTTGAAGCCCTTGCGCTTGCCCGTTGGTATGCGCGCGAGCACATCATCCTCTGCCTGATCCCCGCCTTTTTCATTGCTGGGGCGATTGCGGTGTTCATCAGCCAGCACGCGGTGATGAAATATCTCGGTCCGAATGCCTCCAAGCCTGTCGCCTACGGCGTCGCATCGGTCAGCGGAACCATACTCGCCGTTTGCTCTTGCACGGTGCTGCCGCTTTTTTCCGGTATCTGGCGTATGGGTGCGGGACTCGGCCCCGCGGTGGCGTTTCTCTACTCCGGGCCCGCGATCAACATCCTGGCCGTTGTTCTCACCGCCGCGGTGCTCGGACCGGAACTGGGTATCGCCCGGGCGATTGGCGCGGTCGGTTTCAGTGTGGTCATCGGGCTGGCGATGCACATGATCTACCGGAAAGAGGAAGCCGCGCGGGCGCGCAATGCGGCTGCCTTCTCCGACGATGATCAAATGCGTCCCTTATGGCAGACGGCGCTTTATTTCGCGGCGATGATTGGCATTCTGGTTTTCGCCAACTGGGGAAAACCGCAATCGGAATCGGGCTTCTGGTTCATGATCTGGACCAACAAGTGGTTGATCACCTCGGCATTCGGGTTCATGCTGGGCATCATCCTTGGCGCATTTTTCATGATTCGCTGGTGGAAGATTCTCGCGGTAATGCTGGCGACGATGGCCGCGTGGGTACTGACTGTACACGTCCTGCTTCCTGCCTACGGACAGAACCTGCCCGGCTATGGGGAGGGACTGCCTTATGAGGGATTGATTCCCTTTACCGTTGCCACCATCGGCCTGTGCCTGATTCTCTCGGTTGGCCGACGGAATGAGCAGAGCAACGAATGGATGGAGCAATCCTGGACATTCGCGAAGCAGATCACCCCGTTGCTGCTTGCCGGCGTGCTGATCGCCGGGTTCCTCCTGGGGCGACCCGGTGAGGAAGGCATGATCCCGGCACACTGGATCGAGTCGATGGTTGGCGGCAATTCGCTGGAAGCCAATTTCTATGCTTCGGTGATTGGGGCTTTGATGTACTTTGCGACCCTGACCGAAGTTCCCATCCTTCAAGGATTGATCGGCAACGGAATGGGTAAGGGGCCCGCCCTGGCACTACTTCTGGCCGGACCGGCGATTTCGCTTCCCAACATGCTCGTGATTCGATCTGTCCTCGGAACACGGAAAACGCTGGTGTTCGTCCTGCTGGTTGTCATCATGAGCACACTGACCGGCTGGCTTTACGGCACCTTTTTCTAAACCCCTGAAACGGAGACTTGACCATGAAAAAAATCCAGATTCTCGGAACCGGATGCCGCAAGTGTCAGATGCTTGCCGACAACGCCAGATCGGCGGCGGACCAACTCGGCCTGACCTACGAACTTGTGAAAATCACCGATCTGGCGGAGATCAGCGGTTTCGGCGTCATGATGACTCCCGCGCTGGCCGTTGATGGGGAGGTCAAATGCTCCGGCAGGTTGCTGGATGTCGAAGCCATCAAGCCGCTGATTCAGGACTGACCCGGGTGCCTGATTGACGCTGTGGCCGGGTTTGGTGATGGGGTGACCCGGGCTTGA